>DAIOTI010000270.1:0-2795 GCA_036752105.1 Ilumatobacteraceae bacterium
GACATCTCGTTTGACTCCGTGGGGCGACATCATCCCGGCAACCGATAATTCAGGTGGAAGCATCAACGCGCAAAAGCGGAAGAACTGGACAACAACTGGTGCTCAAGCGATCTATGACGGCACGACGACTGTTGCCTCGACGGGGAAAGCTGCATGCCGGTACATGACTGCGAAGGAGTTCTTTGACTCTGAGAAGGCAGCAAAGGCTGCTGATCCGCTACTCACGATTGATGACGCAAGCATCCTTGCTGATCTTGAGAATCAAGGTGCAGGCGAGGACACGGCACTGAAGAAAGCACTTGGTGGTTCGTTCACAGGAGCAACAGCCACTGCACTTGCAACGGCAACACTCACCCAGACAGACCCAGTCGACGGAACAACGATTACTGGCTCTAGCGGCAACTGGGGCGTGACGCTGCCGGGCACTTTGAAGTTTCCAGTTCCGGACGGAACGTCGTTCCTCGGATTGTCTTACTACTTCCAGTATTCGCAGAGCTCAACTCTTGCGAGCCCAACCGCGACGTCGACGAGCACGCTGACCACCACCGGTTCGAATCAGGCGGTCAGCAAGGTGGTACTCAATGGACTGGCGAACGGAATCTGGTACTACCGAGTGGTCGCAGTACAGAACCCCGGTGATGAGACTGAGGGCTACAGCTACGGTGACATCCTGAGCTTCGGTCTCGGAGTGCCCCGCGTGACCACGACTTCGCTGCTAGACGGCACGGAGAACACTGCTTATACAGAGACGCTTGCAGCAGCGAGTGGAAGTACTCCGTACTCAGCGTGGATCATTCCTGGTTCGGCTAGTAACGAAACCGGACTACCGCCTGGTCTCTCACTGAACGCAGTAACTGGAGTTATTTCCGGAACGCCGACAGCAAAAGGTCTTTATCGTTTTCGCGTGCAAGTCTCGGACAATGCATTGGCAACTTCTGCAGACCAAGTTCTGACGATTCGCATCAAGAAGGCACAAAACATCACCATCCCAGACCCAGGAAACAAGACTTTTGGTGACCCCAATTTCGACAGTTCTACCACGACCGATGTGACTGCCGACGAAAATAGCGATACCGGCAACACCACTTTCTCAGGTACTTCGGGGGTTTGCACCGTCGCATCGAACGGCCAAGTCACGATCGTCGGTGCAGGAACATGCACCATTACTGCTAACCACAACGGGAACGGCTTCTTTTTCAATGGCTCAAACTCGCGGTCATTTACGGTGAACAAGAAGAACCAGAACGTCACCCTGAACCCAGCTGACAAGGATCTTGACGATGGTTCCGTCGATGTAGCGGGAACATCCGATGCGACCGGTGGTGGAACGGTCACCTATAGCGGTGGAACACCGGGTGTGTGCACCGTCGCATCAAATGGTCGCGTGACATTGATTGGTGCGGGCACGTGCAGCGTGACAGCCACGCATCCCGGCAATGGCAACTTCAACAGCGGTGCACGTACCTCGACGTTCACTGTTCGGCCCCGTGCAGCTACACCGACCACAACAACGACCACAGGAGCAACAACCGCGACAACTACGGCTCCAGCGTCGTCACGATCAGCCGCGGCAACTGGTGCGCTGCGTGGAACTGTGTGGATCGACATGAATCGAAACGGGAAGAGAGAGAATCGCGAACCGTCATTGGCAAACCAGCCGATTGAAGTGACGCGAGCCTCAGCAACAGCAGCTAGTGCGCGGGGAATCGTTCGCAAGCAGGCGACGTACACGACCAAGACCGACTTGAACGGGAGTTACTCATTTGCAGTTCTCGAGCCCGGAACATGGACCGTCAAGGCCACGTTGACTGCAACAGCGTTGCAGAAGACTTTCGACTCAACTGGTGCAGCCGATTGGACGGCAAGTGCGGTAGTTCCCACCAATGGGGTCGGTGTCGCAGACTTTGCTGCTGCTGGTACCGAGAAGCTTGAAATCACCGTGCAATCGCAGGTGCAGAGCGGCTCAACTGTCGTCGTGCACTGGGCGGGCGCGGATGCGAAGTTCTGCACGGTCGATGATGTCGAGTTCGAGTCAACCGTTCAAAGCGGCAAGGTGAACCTTGCTGGAATGCCTGCGGGAGAATACAAAGTGGGCGAGAAGCCCATCTGTACCTTCACGCAAACGGTTAATGCGGCTGGGGTACCTGTCATCACTGCGACCGCCACTCAGGCAGCTGATATTGCGACGCAAGCAACCGTCACACGCACTGCGCCTGTGACACGCGTTACTTATCGCCCCACAGCATCGCTTCCGGCGACCGGAGCACGGACCACGACTTTGGTGACGTGGGCGGTTCTTCTGGTGTTGCTCGGCGGTCTCTTTGTCACATTGCCAAGTCTCGCGACGTCGGCACATTCGGCTACGAAACGTCGTCGGGTCCGCTGACCGCTTCATTACCCGCACTCACGACCTAGATTTGTCGCCATGAAGGCAGCGATTCTGGTTGAGAGTCTGACGGGCAATACGTGGAAGGCCGGCGAGAAAATTGCCGCGAACCTGCAACAAGAGAACTGGTCGATTACTTCGCTCTCGCCAGTGAAATCACCTGACTTCGCTGGAATTCAAGAAGCAGACGTCGTGCTCGTTGGCACATGGGTGCATGGTCTCTTTGTCGTCGGACAGGCACCATGGGCGATCGACAGGTTACGCGTCTTGCCTGCGATGGCCGGCAAGACGGCAGCAGTCTTCTGTACGTTCGCGCTCAACCCAGGCAAGTCGCTTGACGGCATGACGCGCGCAGTGTCATCGCGCGGCGCTGACGTCATCGGTGGTCTTGCATTGCATCGCGCCAAGC
>DAIOTI010000271.1:0-2791 GCA_036752105.1 Ilumatobacteraceae bacterium
GCAGAGCTTCACGGTTGCGGTTCCCTTGCTATCGGTCTTCGTGCCCGACGAGGCGGCGCAAGCAAACGAGCTCACGCCGGACTTCGAGACGGAACTCGTGCTTCCAGGGATACCACCTGTGGAAGTACCAGGGCCACGGCCTTCACAGAAGCCTTCTTGCACCGACGAAGTGCCGGACCACAGACCGCCCTTTTGCATTTCACCGCAGACTTCTTCGGCCTTCGCCTCGAGTCCGCTGATCGGCAGGTTGTCTCCGTCCTTCAGCGAGATCGGAATCTCGACCGAGCCATCATCCTTCGGCGTCACCTCAGCGGGCATTGTCGTCTGGATGTTCGCCATGAAGGCGAGCTGGACGGCAGTCGTGTTTCCGCTGTTGGTGACCGTACCCGAACAAGACTTGCTGGCTGTGCCGGTGAAGAGCACTTTGGCCTTCTGGTTCAACGAACCATCGTCGTAGACAACTTCGGCGTCACATTCGCTTGATCGGCTCTTGGGGGCAAACGACTTCCACGTCACCGACCCATCGGCACCGGTGATGTACGTCGGCGGGGCGACGAAGCAGTAAGCGCACTGCGACGTCTGCATGAATCCCTTCGTGTCAGGAGCCGTCGCAGACCACGACGCTGTTGCTGCGCCGTTGTTCGCATAGTTGTAGGTGAGATACGTGTTCCTCAGCGTGATGACCGCGTTCGGAACGGCGGTTCCATCAGTTAGCGAAACGCTGACTTTTCGATCGACTACGTCAGCTGCAACCGGAACATTGACCTCGACTACGCCAGACTCGGGCACGTTCACAATGACCATTGCCGCCTGGAGATAAGTCCCGTTCGAGAGAGTGCCGCCTTTCAGCGTGAACGCAACCGGACCCGTCGGCAAGGTTGCAAGACGAACGAGCCCATCGGCATCGGTCTTGTCGGTTGCCTTGGACGAACTGCTCAGCGAGTCAGGCGCATCAGGCGCCGTCCACCGCACATCGGTCGAAGCGAGCGTTGCACCGTTGGCGAGGATCTTGACTGCCTTCTGCGAAAGAATCTTTCGCGCACCCGTCGTGATGTTCGCCGGGATGAAGTCGGCGTTGTCTGTCGTGCCGCTCAGACTCTCGACGTAGTAGTAACTGGTCGCGGACGCATCCTTGAATGCGCCAACGTTCGACAGGGTCTTCGACTGGCCCCCACCGCAGGACTTGCAGTTGAAGATCCAGCTCTGCGCCGTGAGGATGCCCGACGGCGTCACGAAGAACACATTGCCCGGGCCACCGGAGGATGAGCTGCTGAAGATCGACAGTGGCTGCTCCATCACGGCCACAGTTGACACGCTGGTCGGGAACTTGTTGGTAGTTCCATCCCATTCTGAAGCACCGCAGGACAGTGTTCCTGCGGCGTAGACACAGAGACCATCTCCATTACCGAAGTTGGCCAGATAGACCTTCTCGGCGTTCGCCACACCGGCAATCACATTCTTGTCTTTCCATTCGCCGCCAGAGGTCTTGCTGGTCGACTGGTCATATGCGTTTGACTTGAAAGGTCGACAGGTCACCGCGCGGTCATCTCCATGGATCATGCAGACCGACCCGTCGGAGCCCCACGCGGCAGAGCTCATCGCGAAGTCCTTGACGCCTGTCAGTTCGGAATCAACCCACGCCCAGGTGGGGGCAGAATACGGAGTCTCGTTACCCCACGCGTCGCGGCGCCAGTAGGTGCTGATGGATCCGCGGGTCGCCTTCTCGCGGTAGCTGTTCGAGGTGCTCTCGACGAAGCAGTCACGATTGATGCTTTGGTTTCCGTACGGCACCTCGTAGACGTCGTCACCGGTTGCTCCGCCATCGCAGTCGTAACCACCGCTGTTGAGATCCCGACGAGTTCCCTCTGTGCCGGGTGTGATTTTCGCGCACGAGACAGTGCCGTCGGTCTTCAGGACACAAATATTCGAGTTGTCCCAACCGCTCGAACCGCCGAGCTGGATCTTGCTGACTCCACTCGAAAGGATCGTTACCCAGTCGGCGGCGTAATTGTTGTTCTGATCACCGCACCAGCGTGTCTTGCCAATGACGCGGGTTCCGTCAGAAATCTGACATTCCTCCACACGGACGCTCTTTGCAGTGTCCTGAGTTTCGTCGTAGGACGTGCCGTTCCACACGTTCTTGTAGACCCGCGACTCAGCGTAAACCTGCAGCTTCTGGAATCCCGGCCAAGCACCCTTGCCGACGCACTTCACTTCACCAGCCTTCGTCACGGCACACGTGGTGAATCCGTTCGTCGCAACGTCGATCACTTCACCCAAGTTCTTTGCCTCGACCAGAGTCTTCTCGTTGGCAACCGTGGTCTTTCCATCACCCAGCTGGCCGTAGGTGTTCGATCCCCAGCAAACGACCTTGTCTGACGTGTTGATGGCGCAGCCACCCTTGAACGAGTTGCTCGGCCCCTGATTGACCGAATACGTGTCGATCTTCTTGGCGCCAGCAAGACCCGTGAAATCGGAAGAAGCCTCGTACGCAGGCACGTCCTGCTCGATCTGCGGACATCCGGTTCCGACGCAGCCCGGCGGAGGGGCCGTTTGTTTGATTGTGCTGATCTTGTACAGCGCCTTCGACGTCGCAAGCTTCTGAACTTTGGCGTCGCTCTTCGCGGCGGAGACAGATGTCGCGCTAACGACGGCGGTTCCCCCCACGAGAGCGACCAGCGTCAACATTCGGACAATGGTTTTCCTCATGCAAAGAACCATACGCCTTACGAGGTGGCGTGGATAGAGGTACGTGTGCTGCATCTGAGAATTTTTTCGATTTACAAGAATC
>DAIOTI010000272.1:0-357 GCA_036752105.1 Ilumatobacteraceae bacterium
CTATTGGACACTCCCAAGAAGTCTCGCTTCGCCAAGAAGAAAAGGAAGAAGTCGACCTGACGAAGACTACATCAGAGAGATTCAGTTGGTGCTGTGCGACGACGACGCAAGCTCGGCGGCAGCAACAAACCGAGCAGTGCGAGGGCAGCGATAGCAATGATCACGATGCGAGACGTCGGAACCTCACCGGTGTCTCCACGCACCTGAAGGCCTACAGCAATGGTGATTTCCTTGCCGGAAGCATTGGTGCCTGTCAGTACGACACGGTGTGAACCCGGCTCGACGTCGGCGGGTACGACGAAACGCTCGGTGCTCTTGCCGTAGTTGTTGGCATTGAAGTTGCCGAGACGAATGGGG
>DAIOTI010000272.1:367-2772 GCA_036752105.1 Ilumatobacteraceae bacterium
CATGCTTCGACCGGACTATTCGGCGCAAAGCCTGCAATGCGCACACCGAAACTTCCGCCACCTTCGACAAGAATCTTGCCATCGAGTGTCACGGGCACTGCTTGGCCTTCAGGGTCGAAGGCATACACCGTGACCTGCACTGTTCCGGCAATCGTCATCACCGCATTCGCCGACTTCACCACGGTGGACTTGATCGGTTGACCGTCAACCAAAGCAGCAGCTTCACCGACCGCTGCCTCTGGCGGCTCGGGTGCAATGGGTTCATTGGAAGATGGGAGTGTCGTCGTGGTTGACGTCGACGTAGTGCTACTGCGCGAGGATCCACCCTGTGACGATGAATTGGCGGTCGTTGTGGCAGCAGGGGCAACGGTGGTGGTCGTAGACGGCAGAGTCGACACCGCACGTTGACCCTGTGGCTCAGTTGTCGTAGTTGATGATGACCCAGCAACCGACGTGGTCGGTCGTTGCTGGACAGCGACCGTCGTGGCAGGTGTTGACGACGCGGTTGACGAAGTAGTCGACGATGCGACTGTGGTGGACGATGCGATTGAGATTGTTGTCGACGTCGTACTGGTCGATGCAGCCGATGTCGTGGTGGTGGCAGGCGAGGTGGTGGTGAACTGCCAGGTGGACGCGGATGAGATGCCCGCGAAGGTGTTGTTGGATGAATCGCGGAACGCACCAGCATCGATGAGCACGTAATACGAGGCACCCTGATTCAAGTTCAACGATGGATTGATCGTCACTTGACCACCAGAGATGGTCACTTGGCTCGTGTCGTTGGCGGGAATTGTCTCCACCACGGTTGCACTCGGCGATTGACGAAGAACGATGTCTTTGCCCGAGACTGCGACAACTGATTCGTTGAACGTGACGACCAAGTTGCTCGACACGGCGACTCCTGTTGCACCATCTGCAGGTGAGAATGTCGAGACGGTGGGGGCACTTGCATCTGCAGTTGAGTTGTTGGTGAGCGATTGACCTGAGAATGACGCGGCGTCGTTGCCCGCAGCATCCTGCAAAGCGGCGTTAGATGTCGCTGCATTCGTTGCAGGCGCGGTGTAGCTGGCAGTCACGGCGACTGAACCCTCGAGTGTCACCGGAAGTGTCAACAGAACAGACGAACCTGACACCGACACCGCAGTGGGGGTGTAGTTCACCGACGCCGCGGTCACGCGGTATGCGCTTGCCGGTGCGGTTGTGGAACCAAGAGCTTCATTGAGGGTCAACGTGACATTGCCACCATTGACGCTCACTGATCCGCTCGAGACTGTGGGGCTGGTGGTGTCACGAGTGATGGTCGATGTTGACGTCGCCGCAGATGACGGACCAGCGACGCTCGACCCGCTCGTTGCGCCGTTGGCAGCAAAACGTGGTTGTACTGTGCCCTCACCGCAACCCGACACGGTGAGTGTGCGCGAGGCAGACGATGCGTCGGTGCCAGGGTCGAATGAGCAACCAGTGGCTGTACCTGCGTTCGAGAAGTCGCCAGAGTCGACGCCGGTGACTGCTTCAGAGAACGTCAAGTCATATGTGAACGACGCGCTGTTGGTGGGGGTCGTATGTGTAGAAGTAAATGAGGACACCTCGGGAACAGTCTGGTTACAGATACTCGAGGTGAGTCTGTTCGAGAAGTTCGTGTACGACGTTGAAATTTCCGATGCTGACAGAGCGCGGTCGTATGCGTGGAATGCACCGATCTTGGCGGGGAGGTATTCGTTGAACACGGTCCCACCGATGTAGAGAGTGTTCGCCTCGCTGTATCCGTCAGAGCCGTGAGCAGACGACACGACATTGGTTCCATTTACATAGATCTTGGTACTTCCTGCAGTCGACGAAATTTGTGAGACGACAGTGATGAGGTACCACTGCCCGGCAGACAGTGGGTTGGTGGTCGACGTGTGGTTACGCGCAATGCCGGTTCCGTTCGTGTGGAAGTTGATGTACCCACCGGTTTGGAGGTACAAGAAATATCCGTCCCATCCGTATCCCGACGAGAGTTTCCCGAGAAGTGGCACCTGCGAGCCACCGGTGGGAATGGTGCTGGGCTTTACCCACAGTTGGAAAGTGCGCGGGGCAGTAGTGGAAAGGGACAGCACAGAGTTGTGCGCAACAGTGATCTGCTGAGAAGTGCCGTTCAGGGTGAAGTTGCTTCCCTCGGTCGTTGAAAAAGCGGGGTTTCCAACGAGGGTCGCATTGACGGGGCCAGTTGATGCTGTCCAGGTTGAGCCCGAACCTGAGTGTGCGCAGGCGTCAAGCTTCAGTTCGACAGCAGCGTGTGCTACCGGAGCCGACGCAGGAATAAGGAATGATGTGAAGGCAGCGAGGGGGCCAAGGAGCAGTCCGCCACAGAACAAGGCGGCCATGCGCACCACGGCCGAGTAGCGGTGCTGCCTACGGGGGGT
>DAIOTI010000273.1:0-2748 GCA_036752105.1 Ilumatobacteraceae bacterium
CCGACTCGGAGAACGTGATCCGATTGTCGACGCGGGGGAGAAGGACCAAGAACAACATGACGCGGTTCGCGACGTGTTCGTGTTGCCGACGGCGTGCATGTTGGTGCGCGCTGATCTCTTTCGCACCATCGGTGGCTTCGAGACATCTCTGCCTCTCGTGGGTGACGATCTCGACTTGTGCTGGCGAGTGCACACCACTGGTGCGCGCGTCGTCATCGCTCCTGCGGCAGTAGGTCGGCACCGTGAGCGCATCGTCGAACGTCTTCCAGAGTCCACCGCCGATCAACTTCCTGCGCTAGCAGAGCGTGAGCGCATCAACACCGTCTTGTCGCTCACGGCGACGAGTCGATTACCACTCGTCATCGCCGAGCTCGCACTTTTCACTGTGGTGCAACTTTTCATTGGCCTGTTTGCCAGCAATGCGCGCCGATCATTGGCTGCAGCTCGAGCACTCGTTGCAGTGCCTCTGGCTACGGCCGACATTCGGCGTCGACGCGCCCGAGTCAAGACACACCGCCTCGTGGGCGATGATGAAGTGCACGCGCTGCAGGCCAGAGGAAGTGCACGGCTATCTGTGTGGCTCAGACGACGTGCTCGCACTACCGGTGTCGCTGAATCCGAAGCGAACAAGGTCGGAGGAGTCGTTGCGACATCCGAACGCTCGACAGTTTTGTTGTGGACACTTCTTGCGCTCGGCACCATCGTTGGCGGTCGTTCGTTGTGGCTCCACGGTGTGGAAGACATCGGACAGTTCGTGCGCTTCACCGATGGCCCTGGTGATCTTCTGGCCTCGTATTCATCTGGTTGGTGGGCATCATCGTTCGGTGAAGTCGCGGCATTGCCATCTGGCGTGGCTCTACTCGCAGGCGCGGGAGCGTTGACACTCGGTCGTATGGGGTTGTTACACACGCTTCTTGTGTTGTTGTTGCCAGTCGTCGGCTACGTCGGCGTATGGCAGTTCGCCTCAGTTTTCGGTGTGCGCCGTGCGCGCCTGTTTGCAACGACGCTGTACGCCGCAGTCCCTTTGCCGTATGCAGCTCTCTCTTCGGGTCGATGGAGCGGGCTCATCGTGTACGCCGCACTGCCGTGGGTGGCGCATTGCGCCCGCATCATCGTCGGCCACCGTGCGACATCGTTGTCCGCACCGCTCGATGCGCGTGATTACTTCGTCATCCCATCAGATGTGCGTCGACGACGAACATTCGCGACGATGACTCTCATAATCGCCGTTGCTGTGGCATTCGAACCTGCATTCATCGCCACTATCGGCATCGTCGCAGTGGTCTGGTTCTTGGTGACAGGAATTCATGGTGCGTGGCGACGAGCATCAGTGTGGTTGTCGGTGTCTGTCACCTCCTTGGTGCTGTCCGTGTTGTTGCACTTACCGTGGGCCACCACGTACGTGCAAACCGGATGGTGGGACAAGTTGATGGGATCTTCGGTTCCGGGTGGACGAGGTGAAGGGCTTGCATCGCTTGCGCGTTTCAATGTCGGCGATGTTCCGCTCGCATGGTTGTCGATTGGTCTGTATGTGCCTGCTGCCGTGGCTTTGATCGTGGTGCGCGGAGCGCGATCACCGTGGGCGTTACGTGGATCACTGCTTGCTGCGGTGTCCCTCGTGATCGTGGTGCTGGATGATCGCGCTCTTCTTCCTGCGCACACCGCTGAACCAGCGGTGATGTTGGTGCCGGTGGCTTTTGGTGTAGCAGTCGCCTGTGGTGCTTTGGGTGCAAGCCTGTCAATTGACATTCGACGTGCTCGTTTTGGCTGGCGTCAACCGCTCGGGGCACTTGCAGGTGTCGCTCTACTTGTTGGACTGTTGCCATCGTTGCTCGCCACCGTGGATGGTCGATGGAGCCAGACGCGAACGTCTCTCACGCAACTGCTCGGACAGCTACCTGAAGAAGACGACGACGGGGACTATCGCGTGTTGTTCTTGGGTGACTCTCGTGTGCTCCCGGTTGCGCCTGTGAACCTCGGATGGGGGGTCGCTTACGGAGTGATGAATGGACCTCGTCCTTCTCTTTCAGATTCGTGGGAGCCATATAGAAGTGATGCGACCGACTTGGCTGAGGTAGCTGCTCGCGGAATCGTGCGGGGCACGACGGCGCGTGCGGGTCGATTATTGGCGCCGCTCGGTGTGCGCTTCGTGGTGGTTCCGATCATCGACAACGCAACGTCACGTCGTGATGACCCAGTGGAAGCCCCTCGGGGTCTCGCTGATGCACTTGCCAGCCAGCTGGATCTTCGTCGGCGTTACGCATCACCCGATCTGGTCATCTACGAGAACACGTCGTGGATTCCGGTGCGTTCGATGCTCGCAGCTGGCGCAGCTGATGCGAGTACATCGGGGGGTGCAGTGAGCCTCATCGCGAACGACATCGCGGGTGCCACTCCGATTCTTCACTCACGTCGCGATGAAGATGGAATGGCGAGCGTCATCGACGCTGGAATTGTCCACGTGGCAGTTCCGTTCACTTCCTCGTGGAAACTCACGGTCGGGGGTCTGCCTGTAGCTGCACGACCAGCATTCGGCGTGACGACAGCTTATGAAGTGCCGCAAGGTGGAACTGCGGTACTCGAATTCGACACGAGTTTCATGCGTACCGCGCTCATTCTCGTGCAGTTTGGTCTGTGGGTGTTCGTGTTTGTTCTTGCCGTCTTACGTCCACGCAAGATCTTGGTGATGTAGGAATGACGACGTTGCACGTTCATTCGACTTCTCCTGCTCGTCGTCTCGTGCGTCGT
>DAIOTI010000274.1:0-2727 GCA_036752105.1 Ilumatobacteraceae bacterium
CTGACGACACGGTAGGCGTCTCAGCCGACCTGAGAACGACGTATCTCAGCGTGCGACGAAATACTTGGCGCGCGGGTGGTGGCAGATGACCGCAGAAGTCGTCTGCTCGGGTTGATACTGCCACCCGGTTTCCTCGTTCACTTCGATGCCAATTCGTCCAGCTTCAAGAATGTCCGCGACGCGCGCATTGTCCTCGAGGTCGGGGCATGCGGGGTATCCCCATGAGTAACGCCCACCGCGATACTGCTGCCGGAACAGACCCTGCACGTTCGGGCCGTCTTCGTCGACGAAGCCCCACTCGGTGCGAATGCGGTGATGCCAGTACTCGGCCAGGGCCTCGGCCATCTCAACACCGAGTCCGTGAAGCACCAGGTAGTCCTGGTACTTGTTGGCATTGAACAGTTCTGCTGCTTTGTCGCTGACAGTGCGTCCCATCGTGACGATATGGAACGCGGCATAGTCGACTTCACCAGACTCGATCGGGCGGAAGAAGTCTGCAATGCACAGATGCGGTTCGGTCTTTTGACGCGGGTATCTGAAGCGAGTCAGCTCCTTGGTGCGCGAGGCGTCAGTCCAGATGACCAGTTCATCGCCGTCTCCGTTGGCAGCGAAGTATCCGTATACGACTTGCGGTACGAGAACTCCGTTTGCTTTTGCCATCGCCAGTTGCTCACGAAGAATCGGACGGATGCGGTCTTTGAATTGCTCGTCAGTCTCACCATTCTCGGGGCGGTACTGCCACTGGTTTCGGAAGAGCGCTGTTTCGTTGATGAATGCAGCGATGTCGTCGAGTCCGATTCCCTTCACGACCTTTGTTCCAAGGAACGGTGGTTCGAACACTTGGTTGTCGCTGGCAACGTCGGGCGAGCGGCGAGGCAAGTCGACGGGGTCAACTTCGACCTTTTCACGTTTCGGCAATTTGCGTCCGGTTGGCACTGTGCCGAATTCGGGGTCATCGACGCCTGTGCGTTTGATGTCCATCAACTTGTCGAGAGTGCTGAGGCCTTCGAAGGCGTCTTTGCCGTAGAACACTCGACCGTCATATATCTGTCGTAGGTCATCCTCGACGTAGCTACGCGTGAGCGCAGCCCCACCCAGTAGCACCGGGAGAGAACTCATGCCGAGGCTGTTCAGTTCTTGGAGATTCTCGCGCATGATCAATGTGCTCTTCACGAGCAGACCACTCATGCCGAGTGCATCGGCACTGACTTCTTTCACTTTTGCGACCATGTCGCTGATGGACACTTTGATGCCGATGTTGTGCACTTCGTAGCCGTTGTTGGTGCAGATGATGTCGACCAAGTTCTTGCCGATGTCGTGGACATCACCTTTCACGGTGGCGAGCACCAACTTGCCCTTGGCCACCGCATCAGCCTTCTCCATGTGTGGCTCCAGGTGGCTCACCGCTGACTTCATGGTCTCGGCACTCTGGAGAACGAACGGCAATTGCATCTGGCCTGAGCCGAACAATTCACCGACTTCGCGCATGCCGTCTAGCAATACTTCGTTGATGATGTCGAGTGGTGCGATGCCTTGTGCCATCGCACGATCAAGGTCGTCGTGCAGACCCTCACGGTCACCGTCGATGATTCGTTGGCGAAGAATCTGTTCGATGGTCCAACCCGACCGGTCGACTTTCTCTGCGGTGACGATCGTCGCGTCAGCAAAGAGCTCGAGTAGTGCCGAGAGCGGGTCGTAGTTGCCTTCGCGACGGTCATAGATGAGGTCTTGGCACACCTTCTTCTGGTCTTCAGACACTCGGGCGAGGGGCAGAATTTTCGAAGCGTGCACGATCGCGCTGTCGAGTCCAGCAAGTCTGGCTTCGTGCAGGAACACACTGTTCAACACCTGGCGACTCGCGGGGTTGAGACCGAAGCTGACATTGCTCACACCAAGGGTCGTGTATGCGCCAGGAATTTCAGTCTTGATGCGACGGATTGCCTCGATGGTGTGCATCGCATCGTGGCGAAGGTCTTCGTCTCCGGTGCCGAGTGGAAATGTCAGGGCGTCGAAGATGAGATCTGATGCTGAGAGGCCGTAGCGCTTGGTGGCAATGTCATGGATGCGATGTGCCACTTCCATCTTCCATTCGACATCTCGTGCCTGGCCCCGTTCATCGATGAGCAGACAGATGACCGCAGCGCCGAAGTCGCGCGCGAGTGAAAACACGCGATCAAGGCGCGATCCAGGATCCTCTCCATCTTCAAGGTTGGCGGAATTGAGAATTGCTCGACCACCGACATGAATGAGGCCTGCCTCCATGACCTCTGGTTCGGTGGAGTCGAGTACGAGAGGAACGCTCGCCTGGGTCGCAAACCTCGAAGCGATCTCATGCATGTCGGCGGTGCCGTCGCGTCCCACGTAGTCCACGCAGACGTCCAACACGTGGGCACCTTCGCGAATCTGGTCGGTCGCCATTTTCACGCAGGTGTCCCAGTCTTCGCGGAGCATGGCTTCTCGGAAAGCTTTGGATCCGTTGGCGTTGGTGCGTTCGCCGATGATGAGGAAGCTGTTGTCCTGGTCGATCGTCACCGGCGAGTACAACGAGGTGACTGCAGGCTCGATTGTCGGCTGGCGCTGCGCGATCGGAACTCCGCGCACAGCTTCTACGACCCGGCGCAGGTGTTCTGGAGTCGTGCCACAGCAACCACCGACAATGTTGATTCCAAGATCGGTCACGTGGTGGCGGTGGTACTCGGCAAGTTGCTCAGGTGTGAGGTCATAGTG
>DAIOTI010000275.1:0-2726 GCA_036752105.1 Ilumatobacteraceae bacterium
CTCTTTGACTGATACTGAGGGTTTGTGCGCGCACGATGCGGGCCAACGGTGCAATGGCGAGAATGGACAGCACGAAGGTGATGGACCATGTGCGCGACAGCCAAGAGAAGGCTTCGCTGTTCTTCCGCAGAGCGTCAAATCGTCCGGTGACGAGAATTGCGATGACGATGGGAGGGAAAGCAAGCATCACGTCGGTGAATGCACTGATGGCTCTGTCTGATGCTTTACCGAAGAAACCAGCGACCATTCCGAGCGTGCCACCAACGACGGTGCCGATGATGATGGAAAAGAGTGCAATTCGAAGCGAAATCTGTGCTCCGTAGATGCATCGAGCAAAGACGTCGCGACCAAGTTGATCACTACCGAAGAGAAACGACGTGAAGGGACCCTTGCTGAAGGCGATTCCCTCGGGCGATGACTCGGCGTAACCGCGTATGAACGGTAGATAATCAGCGGTGAACGCAAGGATCGTGAGTGCGACAAGCCAGGTCGCGGCAAGCAATGTCGACCAATCACGCTTCTTTCGCGCCGCGCTCATTTGATGGCCCTCGCGTGACGTATACGGGGGTCGATGACCGCATAAAACAGATCGACCAGAAGATTGACCGCGACCACGACAATGGCGAGGAGAGCCGTGATGGCTTGGACGACGAGAAGGTCGTTTTGCTGGATGGCAAACACCAGTCTGTCGCCGATACCTGGCATGGCAAAGAACTGTTCCGCCACGACGGCGCCACCGATGAGTCCGCCCATCTGAATTGCGATGCTGGTGATGAGGGAGAGAGCAGATGCCCGAAGCGCGTGTACCCAGAGGATGCGCCGCGGTGACATCCCTTTGGCTCGCGCCAGCATGATGAAGTCACTCTGCAGCGTATTGATGAGATCAGCACGGAGGAGGCGAGTCCACACTGCCGACAGGCCAAGTCCGAGAGTGAAGCTGGGAAGTATGAAATTCCTGAAGTGTTGCCACGGGTTGTCCCACAGAGCGACGTAATTGGAGTCGACAGGAAACCATCTCAACTTCACTCCGATGAAGAATGAGAGAAGTACTGCGATGACGATGGGGGGCATCGAAAGAAAGGCGAACGATGTGGTCGACATCGTCTTGTCGAACACACCATCGCGACGGTAGGCGGAATAGATGGCTGCTGGGACTGCAAGCAGAAGTCCGATGAACATCGCCCAGATGCCGATGAAGAACGAAGGCAAGAGACGTTGCTTCATCATGTCGTTGACCGACTGATTCTGCGCATACGAGTAACCGAAGTCGAGCGTCACCAGGTTCTTGATCCAGTGGCCGTATTGGACGACGAATGGTTCGTCTAGGCGATACAACTCGCGCACTTCGTCGACTTGTTCTTGAGCCACCAAGCCACCGGCGAGGTCACGAGCCGGGTCCTTCGACCCGATGCGAGTGATGACCATGACCAGAAAAGTCACCACGAGGAACACAAGGATGAATTGCCCAAGTCGCTGAAGTGCGTACCGCACTGGTCGAGCCTCCCCGATGTTCTAGTGATTTGGTAATGGTTCAGTAGGGGACCCGACCAAGGTGGCCGGGTCCCCCTGAATGCGATGTGAGGTGCGTCAGCCCGCTGTCTTGAACAGTGCGTGGGTGTACACCTGACCAGGGAAACCTGCGCCGTCGCGGGCTGTCGAGGATCCGTCCGGTGTGGGTGTGCGTCCGATGCCCTTCACTTCCGGCTTCGAGAACACGGCCCACTTCGTGTACGAGTTGGGCAATGTCCAGCATTCCTTGCCGAACTGGCGGTTGATGTCTTCGGCGTATCCGCGACGAATCTCCGGGTCGGCTTCAGACCGAGCTTTGGCGAGCAGGTCATTGATGACCGGGTCGTTCAAGCGGCCGAAGTTGAGCGCCAGCTGTCCAGGTGGGTTGGCGCCGTTGCCGTTCCACCAGAAGTTTTGCTGGTCCACGAAGATTCCGGCGTGATTTCGCCAGCCGAAGGCTTCGAAATCCTCGGATCCCATGATTGCGTTCGAGATGAGCTTTGACTGCTCCATCTGCACGACTTCGGTGTCCACACCGATCGCTGTCCATGCAGTCTGCAGGAACTGGGCGAGAAGCAGGTTCGATGCACTCGTCGTGGTCGAGTAGATGACTTTCACGTCGCCGTTTGCAGCTTCGTAATCGGCGATCATCTGCTTGGCAGTCTCGACGTCGTACTTCGGTCCACCGTTGTCCTCGAGGTATCCCTCTTGGCCAGGAGACATCATTCCACCCGCAGGCTCGTTGAATCCGGCACTGGTCGCTGCGATGAGGGCCACCTTGTCGACAGCCATTCCGAGGGCGCAACGAACATTGCGGTCCTGGAGTGGGCCCTTCTTCGAAAGGTTCATCAGCAGGTAGGCCACTTCTCCGTACTTCTCCTGCTTGGTCCAGGTGAAAGCGCCGCTTTCGGAAAGGGGCTTGATGGCATTCGAGTCTGACGTCGCGATCAGGTCGACTTCTCCAGACTCAAGTGCGGACTGGCGAACTTTGGAGTCAGTGATGACGCGGAACTCGATCTGGTCGAGGTACGGGAGTTGCACTCCGTCTTTGTCCTTCATCCAGTAGCTCGGATTCTTCTTCACGACCATCTTGTCGCCGGGTGCGTAGCTCACGAACGTGAACGGACCAGATCCGATCGGCTGGTCAGGCTTTGCTGTTCCGGCCTTCACGTCTTCAAGCCACTTCGGCGAGGCGACGAGACCCAACTGTGTGGTGA
>DAIOTI010000276.1:0-2723 GCA_036752105.1 Ilumatobacteraceae bacterium
GTGCCGAACCATGCCCACACCTAAGGCCCCCGCCACATTCAAGAAGTCACCAGCCCGACCCCTGCTCGGCCACCCATCGCTCGGCGTCGTCGCCGCATCGATGCTCTTTGGGACCTCCGGCACGGCTCGGTCGTTCGCTCCGGACAGTGCCACCTCCCTCTCGGTGGCAGGCGTGCGCCTCATGATCGGAGCGATTCCGCTGTTGCTCGTCGGACTTCTCACAGATGGGGGCAACCGACCGCGTCTTCGTGCAGAAGCCGTCGCGGCCGGCGTGGCAATGATGCTCTTCCAGGTGTGTTTCTTCAGTGCCATGGAGAACTCCGGTGTCGCCGTCGGCACCATGCTCACGATCGGAAGCGGACCGATCATCGCTGCCGCCATCGACTCCCTCGCTGGTCATCGCCCTTCTTCCCGAGTGGTGGGTGCACTCACCTGTGCACTTGCCGGTTTGGCAATGCTGGTGCTCGGGTCTCCACCAGAAGGCGACACGAGTTTTTCGATTGTCGGTGTGTTCTTTGGAATCGGCGCAGGTGCCAGTTACGCCATCTACACGCATCTGTGCAAACGATTGCTCGATCGCGGCTGGAGCGGAACCTGGACCATGGCATGGACGTTCACTGTGAGCGCTGTCTGTTCTGTCGTGCTCGTCGTGCCATCATCGCTCGAGTGGTTGTCGACGCCTAGTGGTTGGTTCACCATCTCTTATCTCGGACTCGCGACGATCTCTGTCGCATATCTCCTGTATGCGCATTCGCTGTCACGACTCACCAGTTCCATGGTGGTGACATTGACACTCGTCGAACCCGTCACCGCAACGACGCTAGGTGCTCTCGTATTGAACGAAAATATTCGTCCAATCAGTTGGGTCGGAGCTGCAATTGTTCTCGCTGCGCTCGTGTTCGTCGGTATGTCCACCGAAGAGGACGTACCACTCACATAGTCGGCCTTCTCCGCCCGGCGTCAGCTGACTTTGATGCTGAGGCTCGTCGTATACGGCTTCGCTGTGACTGTGATCGTCAACGAGCAGGTCCCCGTTCCGAGACCCTTGACTGTGGTGTTGGCAGACACCGTGCAGATGCGACGCGATGTCGAATTGACCACTACTAGAACTTTGGCTCCACTCGTGCTCGGAAGACCTGCACTACGAGCGATGGTCGAGACCGACACCGACTTGCCTTTGGTGACAGACGTCGAAGTCTTCTTGGTGACCGGACCAGGTTTCACCGACGCAGAGACGACACATGTTCCGGCCTTCAAGCCGACCACGTTCGACCCGGACATCTTGCAAATTGTCGTGCTCGAGGAACCGACCTTTGCGGTCGCCGTGGTGCCCTTCGGCGCCGTCTTTCCTGCAGTCACGAGTGCCGAGACGAGTGACAATGACTTTCCCTTTGCCACAGCTGGTGTACCAATTTTCACCGGTGTGTACGAAGCGCTCGCCGAGGTCGTTGCTGTACTTTGCCCCACCGTCGTACTGGTGCGATTCGTGATTGCACCAGATGCAGTGACCGTCTTCAAGTCGATCGACGGCTGCGAATAATGGAATCCGGATACCGAGACGTTCAGCACGTCATTCGCAAAAGTGATCACCTGCGTAAAACCTGTCTGCTCGACACTGTCCTCCGAGATTGTCACGGTGAACTTGTCCGTCTCGGCACCCGACACTCCCCACACACACTGGACCATCGCTTCAGGAATCTGCGCCTGATACGCGCCGGGAATGAACGCCGTCTTGGCAGCCGACGTGAAGTGCGGGGCACTCGGCATGAGATAAAGCGACTTGGTCGCCTGGTTGTACCGCGGGAACACCGGTCCGTAGCCATTTTCTTTGACGAGCATGGTTCCCTTTTCGGCACAGTTCGGCAACTGAGGCAGATACCTCGTGTCCAGGACCATGAACTCCATATGTTTCTGATTCCACGCCGGATAACTGGTGGCGCCGATGCCACCGGTCTCGTTTGCCACTCCGAATGTCTCGAGAATTCCACCCTCGACCACGAGTCGATAAGAACCGTTTTGTGTCCAGCGCGCAGATTGCACCGTTCCATTCACGATGCCACCACTCACGATGGTCGGCAACAACCAACTTGTCCGCATCACGACCCTGTATCTTGCGGTGTCATCGAGATCCCCGTACCGGACACATTTGCCACTGATCACAGCGCATCCGGTGGCACTCGATAGCCCGCTCTCCCACTCTGGCCTCAGACCAGGAAGCGCACTCCCTCCGGTACCGATCATCATGCTCGAGGCATACATACTGAACTGAATGCCGGTTGGCTGCTGAGAACCGGGGCGACGAAGAATCGACTGCACCTCCACGAGACCAGCGAACGCTGCTCGAGTGTCCGAGGTGACGAGTCCTGGAATTTGGAATTCAGTCCGTACATAGCCGTCTGGGTTCATGGTCGGTGCTGACGCACTTCGTTGCGTCCACTTACCTTTCACCAATGTCGACGGAGCGCTCGCCAGATACGCGCCGACCTCTTCGATGCAGTCGGTCTGTGTCGCACTCGTGCAATACGGCATCAGCATGCTGTCGCCATCCTGTGCTGGTGTTTGTGCCGTCCAATTGGAAGGCGCGGCACCCGTCGCAAGCGTGGTCGATGTCGTGGTGGCTGCACTGCTGGTTGCAGCCCACGTTGATCCGGTCCACACAGCCAGTCGTCCGGCCGAGGCACCACCTGCAGAGGGGAACGTTCCACCGACAGCGACCCCACTAC
>DAIOTI010000277.1:0-2716 GCA_036752105.1 Ilumatobacteraceae bacterium
CTGGCCGGTCCATCACGCTCATGTGGGTACTTCCTTGTCGTAAAAAAATGGGCGGTGGGGGCCGGGAGGGAGAGGCCCCGCACCGCTTGTGAAACGAACAGTACCGATGGGTAAGCGGGAAGTCAAGTCATTTAACACTAAAACTGAAAAACTACTAAAACCGTTGTCCTGTAAGGGTTTGCCAAGTGAAAAAGACGAGCAGCAGCTGCTGGCGCCGGTGCCAGTGAAAGGCAGTGCTGCTGGCTAGAGAAGCTCGGCGGCCAGGCTGGCCACTTCACTGCGTTCGCAGGCGGTAAGAGTGACGTGGCCAAAACAGGTCTGGTTGGCAAACGCCTGGATGAGCACCGCAAGTGCATTGTTCGATTCGCCCATGTATGGCGCGTCGATCTGGCTCGTGTCACCAGTGAAGATCACTTTCGTGCCCTCGCCGATACGAGTGAGAATCGTCTTCAGTGTCGTCGGCTCGAGATTCTGTGCTTCGTCGACCACCACTATCTGTCGGTGCAACGAACGCCCACGCAAGAAGGTGACTGATTCGAGCGAAAGTTGCCCACGTGCGATCAGGTCGTCGATCATGCGTCGTGCGTCATGTGATGAACGTTGGTCGGTGAGCGCAACTATCGCATCATGGATTGCAGACATCCAAGGATCGAGTTTTTCATCGAGACCTCCAGGCAGGAAACCAACTTCTGCGCGACCGACGGGAACGAGTGGTCTATACACAGCGAGCTTTTCGTAGCTGCGTTGTTCGACCACTTGTTCGAGCCCCGCTGCAATAGCCATGACCGTCTTTCCCGTGCCAGCACGACCATCAAGCGCGACGATGCTGATATCTGGATCAAGCAATAACTCAAGTGCGAAGCGTTGTTCCTTCGACCGCGCTCGAAGTCCCCATGCTTCTGGTGAACTTGCGTGGAGCAGCACAAGTTCACCGTGATGTCTGCGAGCCAACGCTGACTGCGAACCGGCGCGCAACACCGCGAATTCGTTCTCGTGCATCGAGTCGAGCCGTGGGTCTCCGTGATTGCTCGCAGATCCCTTGGCGTACAACTCGTCGATGACGGCAGACGATGCATCAATTGTGAACCAGCCAACAGGCCGGGTGGCCCGCGAGCGACCCACAGGTTGATGCTCTTCGGCGTCTAGGCCTAGATGGGCAGCCTTAATTCTCAGGCCTGCATCATTTGAAATCACCTTTGTGGGTGCGTGGTCGGCCTGCCCGAGGGCGGCCCCGATGATGCGGTTGTCCGGGATTTCGGGGTCTAGACCGTTCTCTATGAGGCGGTGGCGCTGGATGCCGTTGACCTCGATGTGGACCGTGCCTCCGTCGGCCTCATCAGAAATGGGAACTGGTTGGTGAATTGATCCACCGGCCTTGCGACGTAAATCCTCGATCGTTCGCAATGCAGTTCGCGCAGCACGACCGACGTCATCTGCGCGCGTCTTCAATCCATCGAGCTCTTCGATGACCGTGAGTGGAATGACCACTTCACTGTGGGGGAAAGACATCAAACTCGACGGATCGGCAATGAGCACCGACGTGTCGATGACAATTCTTACGCGCTGAGACGTTCCCGGGGCAACGGGGGGATGGTCGTGTTCAAAAGGCGAGACGGTGTCCGTCATCGCAGTCCTTGTGGTTCAAAACGACATTGCGTGTTCAACGTCTCCCATCGTTGTCGTTCTCGCCACTCAAGTGGTGGATGCTCACAGCACTTCGTCCACGGCGCATTCGAGGAACGCCCTCGGTGTCGACTGATAGGAAAACTCTCTCTGACGAGAGTCTTTTGCCGATGATTTTCAGAAATTTTCGGAAATTTTTTTGGGATGTCCGCCGTGGCGGATCTGTGGTCGTCACGCGGAGCAAAGAAGGGCGTCTACGAGTTGTCAGAGTGACGAGCGGCACTCACTTCGTTGCGCGTGGTGAAGTGGCCAAGACAGCGCAAGCTGAAAGTGAGAAGGCTTGCAAACCCTTGTGCTGTAACGGTTTGCGAGAATTCGACGGATGGTTGAGCGTTGCCACACCAGAGATCGCCGGTGAGTTCGTTCAACTGATCTGTTGGGTCCGTCGAAGGAAATGACATGGTGACAACACGTGACGAATCGTCTGTGGACAACCTTGAATTGACCGGTTTGTTGCACTTGCAACTAGTCAAATGCTTGCAATTCCTTGTCAGACCCGTTCAGATATATCCAGCACTCCGATTCCGAAGGGGACATCCAACAATGACAAAAGCAGAGCTCATCGAAGAGGTTGCGAAGAAGGCAGACATTTCCAAGGCAGATGCCGAACGAACAATTGCTGCATTCTTCGAACTTGTAGTGGCTTCTACAAAGAAGGGCGACAAAGTCGCATGGCCGGGCTTCGGCTCGTTCAGCACGACACGTCGCAAGGAGCGCACAGGTCGCAACCCGCAAACGGGTGCGACAGTCGTGGTTCCTGCATCCACTGCGATGAAGTTCTCAGCGAGCTCAACGCTCAAAGCTGAGCTGAACCCAAACCGTAAGTAAACACTTACCTAACGAGAGGAAACTCAAGTGGCAGCAAAGAAGAAGGCGACCCGTAAGAAGGCCGCAGGCAAGAAGAAGGCAGCAGCGAAGAAGGCTCCTGCAAAGCGCCGTAAGAAGAAGGCTGCAGCCAAGAAGGCTGCTCCTGCTAAGAAGCGCCGTAAGAAGAAGGCTGCAGCCAAGAAGGCTGCTCCTGCTAAGAAGCGCC
>DAIOTI010000278.1:0-2684 GCA_036752105.1 Ilumatobacteraceae bacterium
TTGATGGTCCAAGACCTCAATTCATCGATTGCTCGAGTGGAAACGACTTCGGACGGGTTGCGATGGTTGAAATTGACTTCAACCATGAAATCAGTGCCGCCGGACAAGATCATCGCACCCGGATGAGTGTCGAGAAGTTCGACGGCCTGCTCGACAGTACGTGGACTATGCACGGTCATGATTCCAACCTTTGGTGAAGACGCTTGGCAGATTCCTCTGCTTTGGCACGAATCTCGTCGACGTCCACTGTCGTCACAGCTCCGTCTTTGACGACATGCCTGCCGTCAACACTCACATCCGTCGCTGCGACTCCGGTGGTGAAGGCAAGCCTCCATGGTTCATTCATGTGGTCGTAATTCCAAGAGACGATGTCGTGTCGTGACGAAGGTGCTAAGGCGTAGCTGTTCTCTAGCCACTGCCAGACCATGTCTGGTGTGGCAGTCACATCATGTTCACGAAGTCGCGCATATGCGATACGCGCTTCCTCGAACATGTCGGCCCCGATTCCGTCGGTGCCGAGCACGACACGATTCTTGAATCTTTGAGGACGCGCATAACCGACGGCGTTGTTCATGTTCGAACGTGCGTTGTGGACGATAGTTCCGGGTAACTCATCCTCCAGATGCACACAATGTACGAGTAGCCAACTGTCATCAGCGAGGTGTCGGATGCGTTGTGCGGCTTCTTTGTCGTCAGGGCCCTCGGCCACATGGATGTGAACTCCGATGCCACGTCGACGCGCTAGGTCTGCTGCAGCCTCGAGAGTCTCGTCGGAGCACGTGAATGATGCATGAACACCGACCATCGCATTGCCACCGCCTGAGACGTAGCGCTCGGTCTCTGCCAGCCCGAGACGCGCACTATCGGTCATGGATGTAGGTATGTGAGTGGCGAGCTCTCCTTTGTGCCACCGGTCGGTGACGCCATACGACAAGATGTGCCGTACTCCGACGTCGTCACACGCACGGGCAATCACATCAAGAGACCCCTCGATAGCTAGCGGGCTCTCGTGGTGATCGATGATCGTCGTGCAACCGGCGCGGAGCGCCTCAAGTGCGCCGAGTGCAGCAGACCAATAGATGGTGTCGAGATCGAGCGCAGTGTCGAGCCTCCACCATATGTTTTCAAGTATCCCTCGGAAAGAGGTGGGCACTTGCGGAGGAGCAGGCATTCCGCGCGCGAGCGAGGAATACAGATGATGGTGTGAGCAGACGAGACCCGCCGTCTGATGTGACGCGAGTGGGGTCACGGTCTCACCGTCGGATTGCCATCCCACTTGACTCCGCGCTGCTCGACATGCCGTTTGTAGAGCTCTGGTCGTCGGTACTTGTCGAAGTCAAAGAGTGTCTCCTTGTAGCGCTTGCACCAATCGAGGTCGCAGGCGGCGACGATGAGCTCGTCATCTGTGGTGAGTGTCTGCGCAACAATCTGACCAGACGGTGCGATGATGGCGCTCTGAGCCAAGCTGTCGACCCCTTCTTCTATTCCACCCTTGGCGACACCAACGACCCAGGTTCCGTTCTGGTAAGCCCCTGCCTGCATGACGAGCGCATTGTGGAACCCCTGCAAGATGTCCTGGCTCGGGTCTGGCACGTAGTGAATGGGGGTGTTGTAACCACAAAGAACCATCTCGACGCCTTGAAGGCCCATCTCGCGATATGTCTCAGGCCAGCGTCTGTCGTTGCAGATCATCATTCCGACTTTGGCATCGAACGCCTGCCATACACCGAAGCCCTCATCCGATGGTTCAAAGTAGTAACGCTCGAGATGCTGGAACGGTCGTCCCGGTTCATTCGACGCATGACCTGGAATGTGGACCTTGCGGTATTTGCCCACGATGGTGGCGTTCTTGTCGACGAGAACTTGTGTGTTGAAGCGGTGACCGTCCGGAGTGAGTTCGGCATAGCCGAGTGAGAACCCAATAGAGCGGTTCTTGGCGCACTGGAACAGAGGTTCGACTACTTGAGACGGCATTTCAGTTTCATAAAAGTGGTCTGCTTGGGAGATGTCTTCGAGAAACCAGCGAGGGAAGAAAGTCGTCAGTGCCAATTCCGGAAAGACCACGAGATCGCATCCTCGGTCGGCCGCCTGATTCATCAAAGAGACCAAGCGGGCCACCACATCAGCTCTGCTGTGTGTGAGTTGTACTGGCCCGAGTTGTGCTGCTCCTACAGTGATGACGCGACTCATGTGTTGCTCTCAATCGTGAAGTCCGTACTGGCAAGACGGAGCATGGTGTGGAGCAGCACATCGGCACCTAACGAGAGGTCGGCATCGTCCGTTAGTTCTGCAGGGTTGTGGCTGATTCCCTTGATGCTCGGTACGAAAATCATCGCCGTCGGGCAGACCCGTGCGAACATTTGGGCGTCGTGTCCTGCTCCGGATGGAAGACGATGTGCCGGAACCTCGAAAGATTGACAGACGTCGGAGACGATGTCGACCACGCGTTCATCGAATGTCACCGGCTCAAAGCGCGCCAAGGTTCTGGTCGAAATAGTCACATCCTCTTCTTGTGCGACAACGCTGAGAAATTCAGCGAACTCCAGTTCAGCTCGCCGAAGTACCGCCTCGTCGGTGTTGCGAACATCGACTGTCATGGTCACCTTTGATGCCACGACATTGACCAAATTCGGGACTAGGTCGACTTTTCCGACGGTGCACACTTGAGGCGGTCCGTATCGCAT
>DAIOTI010000279.1:0-2654 GCA_036752105.1 Ilumatobacteraceae bacterium
TGCTTCAGTTGTGCTGAGTGCACGTGGATCGCCGAACACTCGAGCGGTTATTCCGACACTCGTAGCTGCAAGTGCTGCACCAAGAAAAAGTGAGGCGTTGGTTGATTCTCCGAGAAGTAGGCCAGCACCGAACCCGAGGCTCATCGGAGAGGCAACTCCGATGACTGCCACCACAAGTGCCGCACGTCCGACCTTTCGCATCTCGCCCAAATTCATCTCGAGACCGACTTGGGCGAGCAGCACGATGACGCCAAGTTCGGCAAGTATTCGAACCGCCTCGGAGGTGTCGACAAGTCCGAGCACCGATGGACCTATCGCGACTCCGACTGCAATTTCACCGATGACTGCGGGAACACCGATTCGATCGCAGACCTCACTTGCGACCTTTGCCGCAATGAGTATCGCGGCAAAGGCAAAGAACATCGTGCCCCAGTCGATCCCAGTAGATACCGAGAGAAGTGCGATGGTCACAGCAACTTGTTGGCCTCGTCGAGAGCAGAGAGAAGCAGCATCCAACCCCGGCTACGCACTGTCTGGATGGCAGTGGATCCAAGCATTCGTCTCAGGCTAACGATTGCGGTGTCGCAACGTCGTGGCGACAGATGACCGATACGCGCCATCCGGACGAGGTTCTGGCGCGACACCACTCGTCCGGCGTGCAGGACGAGTACCTCCAGGACGGCATGTTCGGTCGGCCCAAGCGGACTGGTCGTGTCTGACGGCTGGCCACTCATGGTAGGCGACCTCTCTGGGTGTATGCGACGAGAAGCGTGATCGGCACGCCGAGGGACCGTAGAAGAGAAGTGTTCCGACTTGATTCCACATGTATGACATTCCTGTGAACGGGTGGTGTCGCCTTCCTCGGCTCCGGTGGCAAAGATCGCGCTGGCGGTTGCCAAACTGTGGGGCATGGATCTGACCTCCCCCCAAGACGCTGAGACATTCCGCACCGAGATTCGCAGCTGGCTCGAAGACAATCTGCCCAAAGGTTGGTTCTCGCCGGGTTTCACAATGACATCGGATGAACGTCGGACGTTCAACGAAGAGTGGCCGGCAAAGATGTTCGCAGGTGGGTGGATCTGCGCGACATGGCCGAAGGAGTACGGCGGCAAGGGCTTGTCCATCATGCAGGGTGTCGTACTTGCAGAGGAATTCGCGCGCGCCAAGGCACCAATGCGCGGTGACTTCTTTGGTGACACACTCGTCGGGCCTACTTTGTTGCAGTGGGGAACTGAAGAACAAAAGAAACAGTTCCTGCCGGGCATCTTGAAGGGAGCCACTCGCTGGTGTCAGGGCTTCAGCGAGCCGAACAGTGGTAGCGACCTCGCCTCGTTGAAGACGACTGCGGTACTAGATGGAGACGAATGGGTCATCAACGGACAGAAGGTGTGGACCACACAGGGGCATAACGCAGATTATTGCTTCTTGTTGACTCGCACCGACCAGGCTGCGACCAAGCACAAGGGCATCAGTTACATGTTGGTGCCGATGAATCAGGCAGGTGTCGAGGTTCGCGGCATCACACAACCCGACGGCACTGCAGAGTTCAACGAGGTCTTCTTCACGAACGCTCGTTGCCCGAAGGAAAATGTCGTCGGTGGGCTGAACAATGGTTGGGCCGTCGCAAACAGCACCCTTGCATTCGAACGAGGCATGAGCGCAACGACCGGGTTCCGTCGTTTCGAAGCCGAGTACGACATCATGCGCCAGGCAGCAGAGCAGAACGGGGCGATCTGTCATCACGACATTCGCCAGCGACTGATGAAGTACTACACGAAGATCCAGATTCTTCGTATCAACGGTCTTCGCTCGTTGTCTTCGACACTCAATCAGACAAAGGATCTCAGTGTCATGGCTCTCGGTGTGACCAACAAGATGTTTTGGTCAGAGATGCACAAGGAAGCAATGGAACTCGCGCTCGATATTTTCGGAGCCGAAGCGATGCTTGCTGACTGCGGACCGGATGGTGAAGGGTGGCCGGGTACCGCACGCGAGAAGCGTCGACCGGGTTATCCGGTGAGCGGCATGATGTCTGCATTCTTCTTTTCGCGAAGCGAGACCATCTGGGGTGGCACTAGCCAGATCCAGCGCAACATCGTCGGTGAGCGGGTACTCGGACTTCCGAAAGAGCCGAAAGCGCCCGGAGAATAGGCGCTTCAGCTCGAGAGCACTTCGACCGTTTGGTCGAGGGCAGAGCGTTCGCTGAGTTTCTTGTCTCTCAGTGAGAGTGCGAGTAGGAAGGCAATGATCGCCATCGGAACGGTTGCCTTGTAGATCATCGAGATCGCGTTACTGAGAACGTTCAGGGTTTCGCTGCGAGCAGGCTCTGGCAATTGACTGATCGTGCGTGGTTGCTGCAGGAATTTCGGGTCGACATTTCCAGACAGTTGGGAGTTGAGGATCGCACCGAACGCTGCGAGTCCGATGACGCTTCCGAGAGAGCGGAAGAGCACCACGACAGAGGAGGCAACTCCCAGTTCATGGAATTCGACACTGTTCTGCACGGCGAGCGACGACACCGGCATCGTCGAGCCGACGCAGGTTCCGACAAGAATCATGCCGATGATGACGAACGCCACGCCTGTGGTCGAATTGTCGATGAAGCAGAGCACGGTGAGTCCGAATCACAACCTACGACCAAAGAGAAAATCATG
>DAIOTI010000280.1:0-2640 GCA_036752105.1 Ilumatobacteraceae bacterium
CATTACGTTCGCCAACGTCGCGTCACACGCTGACAAAGACGGTGGAACTGCCGTGTCACTGTCGCAATACATCAACGACCAAATGGACCCCTCGGTGTCGTGGGACGACATCGCTTGGCTTCGCGCCAACTGGAACGGACCAATCATCATCAAGGGCATCCAACGCACCGAAGATGCGGCGGTTGCCTGTGAACACGGCATCGACGCAATTTCGATTTCAAATCATGGTGGTCGCCAACTCGACCATGCACCTTCACCTGTGTCCCTACTCCCGGAGATTGCCGACACCGTTGCGGGTCGCTGCTTCGTCATCTGCGACGGAGGTATACGCCGTGGTGCAGACGTGTTGAAGGCACTTGCGCTCGGGGCGAACGCGTGCTCAGTGGGACGCGCTTATCTCTACGGACTCGGTGCAGCAGGCGAGCCCGGTGTCGATCTTGCCATCGGGATGTTGCGCGAGGAGTTTCGGCGTGCGATGGCACTTTCCGGCGTCCGCTCACTCAAAGAAATCGACCAGTCCCTTGTCAACTGGAGGAAACCATGACGACCCAAGTACCGACCAATGTCCCTCCCATCGAGGACTGGAATCTCTTGCTCGACGGGAAAGTCGCCGTTGTCACCGGCGGCGGAGCCGGAATAGGTGCGGCCATCTGCGAGCTGTTCGCACGCCATGGTGCAGTACTGGAAGTGGCCGAAATCGATGCAGACCGAGCGAGAAGCATCGAAGACATCGTGAAGGCGGTTGGTGGTCGCATCACAGTTCAGGTTGTCGATGTCACAGATGCCAAACAGGTCGACGACTTTGCCGCCGACGTGCTGCGACGCCACGGAACCATCGATGTACTCGTCAACAATGTCGGCGACTTCCGCCCGAATGTTCCCTTCAGAGAGTCATCTCCAGAGAGCTGGAAGACCATGTACGACCTCAACCTTGGCCACATCTTCGGTGTGACTCGTGCGTTCATCAACCCGATGACAGAAGCAGGGCACGGGTCCATTATCAATTTCCATTCCGTCGAAGGAATGCGTGGCTACGCCGGTGAACCTGTGTACGGCGCAATGAAAGCCGCCGCCGCCCATTTCACCACGTGTCTTGCAGTTCACGTTGGTCGCTTCGGGGTGCGCGTGAACGGGATCGGACCCGACCTCACGCAGTCACCGCAAGTCAACTACTTGAAGGGCTGGGAAGAAAGCGACCACCTGTGGTCATCTTGGTCACCTGTCGGCCGACTTGGGTGGCCGGAAGATCAGGCACGTGTGGCACTCTTTCTCGCTTCAGACATGTCCTCGTTCGTCACCGGACACAACATTCCAGTCGACGGTGGAACAAAGGCTGGTGGCGGTTGGTTCTGGTCCCCCACTGAGAACCGATTTGTGAATCGCCCACGAACTCTCTGACCACTCATACGCGGGCAGTTACGCGAGTGAACCTCATGACGCCGTCTTCAATCGGCGCCTTACGGAACATCTTCTTGTCCTTCGCGTAGTTCTGTGGGTTGATCCACGGCTCTCGATCGCCTTGCTTTGGCATCTTGTCCATGAATCGACGCATGTAGCCGGGGCTGAACGATTCGATCCATGAGTGAGGCGTCATGTTCTGATCGTCTGGTCGCAGTGTCGGTGTGAACACGTCGGTTCCGGTGGAATCCATGTGGTTCAAGAGTCGACACACGTATTCACTCGTGAGATCTGCGCGAAGAGTCCACGAGGCATTGATGTACCCGAAAGTCGACACCATGTTCGGCACCCCTGAATACCCCATGCCCTTGTACGTCCACGTGTCGGCAAAGTCCAAGCGCCGTCCGTCGATCGAGAACTTCATGTCACCGACTGTCACCAACTGAAGTCCTGTGGCAGTCACGATGATGTCGGCCTCGAGATGTTCGCCAGAGACGAGACGTACTCCAGTGGCATCGAAGGACTCGATGTGATCCGTCACCACCGAGGCCTTCCCTGAGTTGATAGCTGAGAACAAATCGCCGTTCGGGACCAAACAAAGGCGCTGGTCCCATGGGTTGTAATCCGGCGTGAAGTGCGTGTCGACATCGAAACTCGGACCGAGGTGCTCACGTACACCGTCGAGCAACTTGGACTTCACATAGTCAGGCTTGGTACGCGTCTTTCTGTACACCAATTGCTGCATCGTTGTGTTCTTCCATCGGGTGATGGCATATGCCACCGACGCCGGGAAGATCTTCCGCAAGGTATTTGCAACTTTGTCCACGTCCGGTCGAGCAACCACGTAGGTCGGTGTTCTCTGAAGCATGGTCACATGAGCTGCAGATGACGCCATTGCAGGCACAAGGGTCATCGCCGTGGCACCTGAGCCCACGACCACAACTCGCTTGCCCGAGTAGTCAAGGCCTTGAGGCCACTTCTGTGGATGCACCAACTGACCACGAAAAGAATCTGCGCCGGGGAACTCGGGCGTGTATCCCTTTTCATAGCTGTAATAGCCACTACACATGTACAACACATTGCATGAAGCTGTGATGACGCCACCAGAGTCTCCGCGCGCGATCGACAAGGTCCACTTCCCTGTCGATGAATCCCACGTCGCATCGGTGACTTTGTGTTGAAAACGAATCTTGGGACCGATGCCATACTCAGAGATTGTTTCGCGCAGGTAAGCCATGATCG
>DAIOTI010000281.1:0-2640 GCA_036752105.1 Ilumatobacteraceae bacterium
CGCGAGTTCCGTCAACTTGTGCGTCGACGTTCTCACCTTCGTCGGGGAGATTGTCGTCGTAGTTCTCGTCGTACCTGTCGGGAACCGGAAGCGGCTTGAAGGAATCAGGGATGTTCGTCTCACCCCAGACACCTGGCCCCCAGGCAAAGACCCCGCCCTCATCGTCGACGGCGAGAATGTGACCGGTACCGACCGACAGAGCAGAAATGTTGCGAATGTTCGATGGTCTTTCACCGAGGACGGACACATTGTCACCCCATGCAACAAGTTCGCTGTCGTAGGTGATTCCTGCAATGAGGCCAGCGCCCATTTCAATGTCATAGAACTGAGCGCCTGCTGGAATGTTCTTTTCGTTTCCTTCGCATTGTCCCCACACCTTGACGCTGCCGTCGTACATGACAGCGGCGGCACAGTCGTATCCGATGGCGACATCTTGTACTTGATTAGCGTCAAGATCGGCCGGAACATCTGCCTGACCGTAGGAGTTGTCACCCCAAGCCTGGACCACTCGCTGGTCGGTTTGATAGTTGGTTCCAATGGCAATGACGTTGTGGAACCCAGTGGACATCTTTTCGTAGAAGTGGTAGTCGACCGGTGGTGCTTTTGTGGCTGTGGACGACTGGAACGTTCCCCACGTCGAGATCTGTCCGTAGATGTCTCTCACCGCTGAGAAGCCGTAACCAGCCCCGATCTGGCGAGCGGGTGAGAGACCTTCGGGAATTTCGTTGTTGCCAGGACCCTCGCCCCAGCTGACGACGGAGCCGTTCTTGCGAAGGCCCAAGACGTGATTCCAGCCCGCCGCTACTGCCAAGAAGTCGTCGTCGGTGGGCGGAGCAGTGTCGCCTTCCGACAGAGTGTGAAAGTTCGTGATGGTGTAGTCGTCGCTCACAGCGAACGACTTGTAGTTGCCGGCAGCCACAGGTGACACCATGTTCGAGGAGAAGAAGTATTCAGGGTCTTCCATTCCATCTAGATAGAACTGCGTGAAGTTCCAGAATGATCCGTCGTCGAACAACACTGTGAAGTATGCATTGGTTGCATCAATCGACACGGCTTTGGGCGACCCGCTTTCGACATACAAGTTGTAATTGTCGATTTGTGCGACCAACTTCGGCACCTCGATCATTCCCTGTTGAAAGTGGAGTCGACCATCCGTGTCGACTGCTAGTGATGCACCCCACCAGTCGAGGGCGTATCGGTCAACCTCGACTTCAGCGAACAACCCTGAGCCATCGGGGCTGTACCCCGCTTCGACGATTTTCCCGTCGGTGGTGACCACCGAGAGAGTGAAACTTCGCATCGTGATGCTCTTTGCCTTGATGCCAGACATCGCTTCTTTGACTTCAGGCACTTTGCTCCAACTACCCCACACGTGAACGGTTCCCGTGTCATCGAGTGCAGCTTGGAATTGAGCATTGCCAGAGACCGCATCGACAATCTTTGCACCGCGAACCTCATCGGGAATGGTGGCACCTTGAAGTCGCCATATTGAACCCCATGCCCACAACTTGCCGTTCTCGTCAATGGCCATGACGACTCCGTCGTCCAATGACAGCGATGAGACCGTCGACAAGTCGAGGTCGGCAGGCGGCATATTGATGGAATCAGGGTTGGATCCCCATGCATGGAATGTGTTGTCAAGACCAATGGCCACGGCTTGCGTGTTGCTAATAGCCGCGACTCGCGCGCGACTCACCGGCGGATCTAGCAAGTCACGTGAGAATGCCTGGCTGCCCCACACGATGAGTTCGTCTTCGTTGGAGAGAGCAATGTTTGTGTGGTCATATCGATCGAAATACCGAACCTGTGTGCGCACTTGGCGCACTCGAGTTGTCAGCGCCGCATTGCGCTGACGATTGCCGGATGATGTCGAATCGGAATCACTTCCACCGCACGAGGTGAGGACAACTGCCGAAGCAACTAGGAGCGCGAACAGGCGACGTGAGCGCACAGTGGACATGAGGGACCCTCCCCAGGGTTGAATGAATCTTCAGGGAGTGTAGGGAACCGCCGGTCAGATGTTTGGTCGCCCGGCAGGGATAGGTCAGATTCGACTGGACACCTTCTGCCACACCAAGGCCTCGACCTCGTCTTTGGGCAGCGTGCCATCGATGGTGATCCATCGTTCTGGGTCAGCTGCCATGAGCGCGTCGAAACCAGCGTTCACCCGTGAGAAGAAGTCGGCACCTTCGCGCTCGAATCTGTCGAGATCCCGCTTGGCGAGTCGCTCGGCCAACACCGACGATGGAACCTGCATGTACACCACAAGGTCGGGGAACCGTTCGTCAAGAGCCCACATATTGAGTGAACGCAAAGCATCAAGGTCGAGTCCACGTCCGAAACCTTGATAGGCGAGCGTGGAGTACACACTTCGATCACTCACCACATGTCGGCCGGCAGCGAGCGCGGGTCGCACCACTTCTTCCAGGTGTTGAGCACGATCGGCTGCCATGAGCAATGCCTCGGTGCGAGCGTGCATGTCGGTGTTGTCCGGGTTGGCAAGAACTTCGCGCAACATCGCACCGATTCGAGTGCCACCTGGCTCACGAGTGATGACTGCGTCGAGACGCGCAGCAAGTCGTTTGGCGTGTGTGCTTTTGCCACACCCTTCCGGACCTTCGAAGGCGATGTAGCGAGGGC
>DAIOTI010000282.1:0-2636 GCA_036752105.1 Ilumatobacteraceae bacterium
CCGCCCACACTGTGAGAAAAACGATGCCCACAGGCACACCCAACAGGGCCAAGAGCGAGAGGCGGGCAAGCCGCTCGCCTCTCTTCATGTCAGTAGTTACACCGTTCAATCGTGAACCTGCTTGTCCAAGTCGTGCAGTTTCTTTCCTGCTATCTCCACGATGTCCCACCATTGTTCCTCATCCATGAGAGCCTGAGCACCAGTCCAATTCACCGTTCCGACCTGGGCGATCATCAGAATGTCGCCGAAGCGGGCAATCGTGGTGCGGCCAATGGATGCCATTTTGTCCTTCTGCGTTGATGGTGGTGGCACCGTCTCGTCTGACCAACTGATCGATTCATCACCGATGTCACGATTTGAGATCAATCTTGTGGTCATGGTCACCCCAATCTCATCTATCGAGCTTGTTCCATCGCAGATTCGCGCTGCCTCTGCCGCATTCCCGAAGTACGTGTCAACATCGTCATTACTCCACGCTTGAATCCGCATCAACGAGGTGGGCTGACCGGACTGCTGAAGCGACATCTCGACATCGGCACCAGCCTGACCCGCGAGCTCGGGGAGATTCGCCGTGAGTTCAGCGACCGCCGAACACCACACGGAAGGGTCCAGCGACGGATTTTCAGGGTCACGCATTTCGAAGACTTGACGTTGCGTTTCTGCCCAATCACCCTCGAAGTCAGTAATTGTGGGAAGTGCATCAGATATCTGTTCGGGGGTGGGCTTCTGGCCACTGGCCGACCTCACACAACCACCGAGAAGAACAGGCACGATGAAGAGAACGATGAATCGTGTTCGAAACATGCGGGGACCTTAGGAAGGCAGATGTACCAGCCACTGAGATCATCTGTACCGGATGTATCTGAGCATCTCACTGAGCTGTATCTGCTGCCACAAAAGTACAGTCATCATGTGATCTGGCAAAGGAGGCCCTGACATGGCTCGTTTTCGATTCGCGAATCTGGCCGGGCGAGCTGTGCTCGTGAATGATTCTGAGTATTGGGACCTTGAACGTGCCTCGCACGGATCTGTCAGCTCTGACCCGATGGTTGCGATCTCGATGGCTACAGACATCGATCGACTGGCACCTGACGTTTTGGCAAGCACACCTAGTGGCACTTACGACACGCATTCGTTGCTCGCACCCGTTCCGTCGCCGAGCAAAGTGTTCGCCATCGGACTGAACTACAAGCTTCACGCGGAAGAGTCCGCGATGGAAGTACCGGAGAATCCGGTGGTCTTCACCAAATTCCCGTCGTGTATCACGGGCCCGTTCTCTCCCGTCGCCATGCGAGGCCATGCTGTCGATTACGAAGCCGAAGTCGTGATCGTCATCGGGCAAGGTGGCCGTGACATTCCGCGCGAGAGAGCGTGGGAGCACGTTTTCGGAGTCACCGGTGGACAAGACATCTCAGACCGCGTGGTGCAGTTCGCCAGCAAGCCACCCCACTTTGATCTCGGAAAGTCTTTCGACACCTACGGCCCGATTGGCCCTGTCGTTGTATCGCCTGACTCCTTTGAAGATCGCAACGCCATCGGACTCTCCTGCGCGGTCAATGGTGAAGAGCGCCAACGTGACACGACTGAAAATCTCATCTTCGATGTTCCGACGCTCATTGAGTACATCTCGCGAGTCACGACTCTGGTTCCAGGTGACCTCATCTTCACTGGCACGCCAGCGGGGGTAGGCGCGTCTTCGAAGCGATTTCTTGCTGACGGCGACGTCATCGTCACGACCGTCGAAGGCGTAGGCACGATGTCGAACACGTGCCACTTCGCCTGATCAACGAGACATCTGCCATACGGGCGACTCCCGCAAGCCGTGAGGCCGGTGGCGTAGGTACAGTTCTCCCACCCCTTATGAGCACGACAATTTCCGACTCCTCCACGTCATCTGCGCAGCCCCATCTCTCGAAAGCAACTGAGCGCAACATCCTCATCGCAATGTGCACTGCACTCGTTGCAGTGGTTGCGTCAATGTCGGGACTGAACGTCGCCCAACAAGCCATCGCAGTAGAGCTCGGATCGACGCAAAGCGGTGTCTTGTGGATCATCAATGCCTATTCACTGGCTCTTGCTGCACTTCTCATGCCGATTGGCGCCGTCGGCGACAAGTGGGGACGCAAGCCCGTGCTACTCACCGGACTTTCTCTCTTTGCGCTTTCCAATGTCGGCGCATTCATGGCCGAATCGACGGCACAGATGATCGCGGCCCGCACGCTCGCAGGGATTGGCGCAGCCATGATCATGCCTGTCACTTTGTCGGTCATCACCTCGAGCTTTCCTGAGGAAGACCGCGCGCGCGCCGTAGGCATCTGGGCAGGCTTTGCCGGAAGTGGCGGCATGATCGGGCTCTTCGTCTCCGCCTTCACTGTCGATGTGCTGTCGTGGCGTTGGGCGTTCGGATTGCCGATCTTGCTCGCAGCACTGGCCTTCGCGATCACTTGGACAAATGTTCCGAACTCACGCGAGGGTGAGGGCCACCCGTTCGACACCATCGGCTCGGTGTTCTCTGCACTTGCCATTGGTGGCCTTGTACTTGGCATTCACGAGGGCCCAGAGCGTGGTTGGTCAGACCCCATCACATCGGTCGGGCTCGTCGTCGGCATTGCCTCGCTCGTCCTGTTCATTGCATG
>DAIOTI010000283.1:0-2617 GCA_036752105.1 Ilumatobacteraceae bacterium
TACTTCGCTCTGGACTTCGCGCCACAGCCACTGGTGCAAGCAGAGTCTGTGGGTAGCCTCTCAAAGGAATGACGACGACAGCGCACTCGGTCACGGTTGTCGTTCCGGGTACTCATCTCCTGGCTGAACTCCTCGGTCATCGAGACGCACATGTTCGTCGCATTGAGGATGCTTTTCCAGACGTGTCGGTGTCGGTGCGAGGTAACGAGGTGGCGCTCAGCGGACCCCGGGCGCATCAAGTGGGTCGACTCTTCGAAGAGATGGTGCTTCTTCTGCAACGTGGTGAGCGACTTGATGCAGCGGTTCTTGATCGCAGTATCACAATGGTGCGCGCTGATCAGCGGCCGAGCGAAGTTCTCACCGCTGACGTATTGAAAGGAGCGCGTGGTCGAAGTGTGCGTCCGAAGACTGCTGGGCAAAAGCGTTATGTCGACGCCATTCGAGACAACATCATCACGTTCGGTATCGGCCCGGCCGGTACCGGAAAGAGTTGGCTCGCAGTTGCGATGGCAGTTCAAGCTCTGAATGCACGTGAAGTGCAGCGAATCATTCTCACGCGACCAGCGGTGGAGGCAGGTGAGCGCCTCGGATTTCTGCCGGGCGACCTCATGGCAAAGATTGATCCTTATCTTCGCCCGTTGTACGACGCCCTCTACGACATGGTCGAACCTGAAGCGGCTCAGAAACTCATTGAACGACAAGCAGTCGAAGTCGCGCCACTTGCATTCATGCGCGGACGTACGCTCAACAATTCATTCATCATTCTCGACGAAGCGCAGAACTCCACGCCCGAGCAGATGAAGATGTTCCTCACGCGAATCGGTTTTGGGTCAAAGGTCGTGGTCACCGGTGATGCCACTCAAGTCGATGTTCCGACCGGCAAGAGCGGACTCGTGGGTCTTGAGAGAACGCTCACCGGAATCGAGGGGTTGGCTTTCGTGCATCTCGACAGAGATGACGTCGTGCGGCATCGGATCGTCGCCGACATCGTGGCGGCCTATGAACAAAAGGGCTCGTCCAGTCGTAAGTCCTCGAAGCGCGAGAAGGATTAGGCTGACCGCGACATGGTCGAAGGTAAACCGAGCCTCGGAGCGCCTCTTCGCAGTGGTGGAGACGGCGTGCCCGAGGTGTTTTGTGTGGATGAGCAGTCCGACGTTCCAATAGAGCTCGAACGGTGGCGCCGTCTTGCTCTCAACGCCTTGCAGTCTGAGAACATTAGGGGTGCCGCTGAACTTGCCGTGCTGTTCGTCGATGAGGTGACTATCGCTGAGATGAATGCCCAATTCATGGGAAAGTCCGGACCGACTGACGTGTTGGCCTTCCCGGTCGACGGCATTGAGGTTGTCTCCACTCAAGGACCAGGAGCAGTGACGAGAGGGCCGTCACGAATTGAGCACGACCTGTCCGATGCACCGCTCATCCTCGGCGACGTCGTCATATGTCCGTCTATTGCCGCACGACAAGCGCCTGAGCATGCGGGGCAAGTCGACGACGAGATAGCTCTGTTGCTGGGGCACGGCATCCTTCACGTGCTCGGACATGACCATGACGAGCCTCAACGCACCGCCGTGATGCGCGCGCGGGAGCTCGAGTTGCTCTCTGCGCATCATTGGAACGGTCCAGCACCTGCAGGCTTTGCACAGGAACACTCCTCATGATCGCAGCTGCTCCCACCACGGCTGATTTTTGGATGTTTTTTGCCATCGGCATGTTGTTGCTGGTTCTCATTTTCCTCGCCGTGGCCGAAATGGCGCTGTCCCGAGTGAGCAAGCCGAAGGCGTCTGCATTGGCTGATTCAGGCGCAGCCGGGGGTGCAGCACTCGTGAAACTAGTGGCGCATCCGGAGCGTTGGGTCAACCCGTTGTTGCTCACTGTGAACGTATGCCAGACAGTCCAAGCCACATTGACTGGTGTCGTCGCTGCGCGACTTTTCGGTACCGCCGGAGTCATCATCGGTGTCGCCCTGAACGTCGTCGTGTTCTTTGTTCTCGCCGAAGCGGTTCCGAAGACGTATGCGGTTCAACATTCTGAAAGGGCAGCTCTGCGCACATCGCGTCTCACGTACTTCATCGTGACGTTCGCACCCCTGCAGGCAGTTTCACGTGGCCTCATCGGTCTCACGAACATCATCGTGCGTGGGAAGGGTCTGAAAGAGGGCCCGTTCGTGAGCGAGCAAGAATTACTGGGCATCGTCGAGGCCGCAGCCGAGGAGCAGGTCATCGAGCACGAGGAGCGCGAGCTCATCGAGTCGATCATCGAATTCGGGGACACCGTCGTACGCGAGATCATGACCCCACGTCCCGACGTGGTCGCCGTGGACCACGATGTCACCATTGACCGCGCGCTCGACATCGCGATGGGTGATGGCTACAGCAGACTGCCCGTGTTGCGTGAGATGGACGACCATGAGGACATCGTCGGCATCGTCTACACCAAAGATTTGATGCGTGAAGTGCGCACTGGAAATGGCGCAGCAACCGTTGCCGGGGTCGTGCGTCGAGCGATCGTGATACCCGAGAACAAACCTGTGTCGAAACTGATGCGCGACATGCAACGAGAGCACTTCCACATGGCGATCGTTGCTGATGAATATGGCAGCATCGCCGGCTTGGTCACA
>DAIOTI010000284.1:0-2611 GCA_036752105.1 Ilumatobacteraceae bacterium
GCTCAATGGTGATCGCTTACGAGCCCATCTGGGCCATCGGTACCGGCAAGACCGCCACTGCTGCAGACGCACAATCGGTGTGCGCCGCGATTCGCCGAGAGGTGATCGTGTCCTCTGGAAATGATGTCGGGGACAGGGTCCGCATCCAGTACGGCGGCTCGGTGAAGGCCGGTAATGCAGCCGAGATCATGGCCCAACCTGACATCGATGGCGCCTTGGTCGGCGGGGCCAGCCTCGACCCAGAAGAATTTTCTCGCATCATTCAGTACCGGCTGCACGGCTGATGTCCCAGTTTCTGGGGCTGTCTGTCGATTCGTGCACCTTGTACAGATTGTTAAGCAGGCACCGCCAACGCTGTTAGCCTGACTCCGCCTTGGTTGAACGAGAGACCAGCCAAGGGCGCGCAGGGATGCGCCGGAGGGGGTAACACGTGTCTTCCTCTTGGTTATCCGTGCCGTGGCGTCAGCCCATGGTTCTCACGAACATCGACCAGGAGGTCACATCAATGAGAAGGACCAAAGGTGCAAAAGCACTTGCCTTCGCCGTTGGCGTTGCTCTGGCACTGTCGGCATGTGGCGGCAGTGACAGCGACAGCTCCACGGAGGACACAACCAGTGAAGGTGGTGGCGCAACTGGCGAAACAGCCATGACCATCACTTATGACATCGTCGACGAGGCGGTGTGGGAAGACGGCTCACCCATCACAGTGGCCGACTTCGAGTGCACGTGGCAAGCGGCGCTCAACACACCAGGCTCGCTCGGTACCACCGGTTACGACAAGATTTCATCTGTCGCAGCTGGCGAGTCCGACAAGCAAGTCGTGGTGTCATTCACCGAGCTGTATGCCCCGTACAAGGGTCTCTTCGGTGGGCTCATCAAGAAGGCCGCAGTTGCGGACTGCAACGACATCTCGGCTGACTTCCAGACCTCGATCAACTACTCGGGTACCGAGTGGAAGATGGAGAGCTGGAGCAAGGATCAAGTCGTCTACGTGCCGAACGAGGCTTACTGGGGACCCCGCAAGGCCTCTGGCAAGCTCGTCATGGTGCCGAAAGTTGAAAACGGCATCGCCGCTCTCAAGGCCGGCGAAGTCGACTTCATCTACCCGCAGTTCTATGCAGGAATTGAAGACGAACTCGCAGACCCGAACGTGAAGACTGTCATCAATTACGGCGGTGACTACGAGGCCATTTACATGAACCAGGGCGTCGAGGGCAAAGACGCGAACGGCAACGTTCGTGAATTCTCCGATGCAGCGTTCCGTGAAGGCTTCTACAAGTCGATCGACCTTGACGCACTGTTCAACCAGATCTACATCCCGATCGCACCAGAGGGCAAGCTCCTCGCGTGTGGTCCGATGATCCCCGGTCAGTACTGCCCAGAGGGAATCTTCGGTAACAAGTACGACCTCGAAGATGCCGCCAAGGTGCTCGAGGACGGCGGCTGGGAAAAGGATGCAAGTGGCATGTGGGCCAAGGACGGCGTCGTGCCAGAAGTCCAGTGGGTCATCAACACGGGCAACAAGCGTCGTGAAGACACCCAGGCATACCTCATTCCATTGCTGAAGGAAGCCGGCTTCAACGTCGTTCCTTACAACTGTGATGCTGCCTGCTACTTCCAGCAGCGCCTCCCAGGTATGGACTACGACCTCGCCATGTACATCAGTACTGCACCACCGGACCCGGCATACCTCGTTCCTGCCTTTGCCGCAGACCAGGTGCCGACGGAAGCTAACGAGAACAAGGGTCAGAACTACCAGGGTTGGGTCAACGACAAGGCGACCGAGGCTCTGAAGAATTCTGACAAGGAAGTCGACGCTGACAAGCGCACCGAGCTCATCAAGGAAGCCATTGTCGAAATGGACAAGGACTACATGATGATCCCGCTCTTCCAGTTCCCGAAGTCAGGCGCATACCGCACCGATCTCGTGGGTGATGTCGAAGGCCAGCTGAACAACTACGCAGCTTTCAACGACACGTACATGTGGAAGGACTTGAACGGTGACGGCCAAATCGTCATCGGTGCCGAGCAGTGGCCAGAGTGCCTCAACCCGATCACCGAGTGTGCGAACTCGTCGTGGTACGTGTGGACCGTGGGTCAGGTGCTTGCACCAGGCGCATTCCGCACCACCAACGACGGTAAGTACGAGGTGACCGAACTGCTCAAGTCCGAGCCGGTGGTGGACACCAAGTAATTCTGGTATCGCCAGAGAAATTCGAGAAGGTGCGGGGCAGTAGATGTCCCGCACCTTTCTCGTTTTAGACTGAGACATGTGGGGGGAGAAGCGTGAAAAGGTACGTAGCACGCCGTCTTCTGTGGCTCATTCCCACGCTCCTCCTCGTGACATTCCTCGTATATGTCGCGCTTCGTTTGGGTACTAATCCGGTCGAGAGTTACAAGCGTGCCAACGCGCGCGCGTCAAAGAAGAAAATCCAGCAGTACATCGAGCTGAACGGCCTGTACGACGGGGCCTTCGGATATGTACGCGGGTACTTCAAATGGCTCGGCGGATTCCTCACAGGGGACTGGGCGCCGAGTATCAAAGGTCGTACGCCAGTGTGGCCGAACTTGAAAGATGCTCTGGCTAATTCGCTGCGCCTCGGTGTCACTG
>DAIOTI010000285.1:0-2603 GCA_036752105.1 Ilumatobacteraceae bacterium
CAGCGTCCACGTGGAACCACAAGCCATGAGCAGCAGAGAACTGGCCCACCCCTTCCAGATCATCCACGATCCCCACATTCGTGGTGCCTCCGGTGGCAACGACACAAAACGTACGCCTCTGTTGTTCCTCGGACATTGACTGCCACGCTGCTCGAACAGCTTCGCCAGACAGCCGGCCCCGATCGTCATCTTGTGCCCACACCACGTCCACATCCATCACTTGCGCTGCTTGGTTGATGGACGAATGCGCAGCACGTGAGGCGATGATCACTCCACGGGTCGAACTCATCGAGGCGGATGATTCGTGTCGCCACTTCCAACGTGCAGCCACCAACGCCGACAAGTTCCCGGCCGTTCCACCAGAAACGAAGACACCACCTGCATCAGGTGCCATTCCTGCAAGGTCAGCGATCCACCGAAGTGCTTCGTTCTCAGCAAAGATCGCACCTGCACCTTCTTGCCACGAACCTCCGAAGATGTTCGCCGCAGAGGCGGCAACATCGAACAATCCGGCAGCTTCCGTCGGAGCAGCTGGCACATACGAGAAGTACCTCGGATGGTCGATGCTGATACATGCGGGGGCAAGCACGTTCTCCCACACCGACATTGCGCGTGCTGCGCCTATTCCTTCGAGCGTGACCGTGTGACCGACTCGTCGCCGAAGCTCCTCTGCAGGAACCGCATGGTCGAGCGGTGGATCCATGCGAACACGTTTCAACGCGTAGCGGAGAATGCGCTTGCTGAGCCTCTTTGCCCCGCGATCGAAGGCGTGCATCGGGGGACGACTGTTCATCGTCGTGATGTGAATTGTGCAGGCCGTCCTCAGTTGTTGAGGTCGACCAACTCGCTTCCTTCATGACGAGCTTCGCCGTCTTTGTACAGAAAATGTCCGATCAGACCAGCCAGTGCTGCTGTCGAAAGTCCGACGACGACGGGGAACGCGAGCAATGCAAGAACGATGAGAATCACGCCTGGCATGACGTCACCGAGCCTTTCGAGATTTCTTGACGGGCTTTGTCTTTTTGACAGATGTGGACTTCTTCACCGGCACTGGTTTCTTTGCAGACTTCGTCTTTTTTGTTGCCGACTTCTTTGCCACCTTTGACTTTGTCTTCACTGCAGCCGGCGTGGCAGCCTTGCTCACTTGAGTCTCGGGTTTGTACGCCCACGCTTCAATCTCGACTACACCACCAAAAGGAAGGGCGGCAACACCGATCGTGCTGCGCGCCGGTCGGCTACCACCAAAGCCCTCGACATAAGCCTCGTTGAATGTGGCAAAGGTGTCCATGTCGGTGAGAAAGCACAATGTCTTCGACACGTCCTTCAATGTCGCGCCGACAGTCTGCAGTTGCGCCTTCAGGTTGATGACCGCTTGTGCGGTCTGTGCTGCCACGCCACCGGCGACGAGAGCACCGTCTTTCATGCCGAGTTGGCCGGACACGATGATCCAGTCACCTGCACGAACGACCGGTGTGTATGGTCCCACTGCTTTTGTCATACCCCAACACTAGGTCAGTGGCGACAAACCCTACGATTGCAGCGTGACAGACGAACCGTCGCAGATTTTCTCTGATTCTTTCCAACTATCACGCCGACACTTTCTGCGGTCGAGCGCCATGGTGGCCGGTGGCGCCGTACTCCTGGCAGCCTGTGGCTCTGACGGTGGCGGAGTATCTCTCCCGCAAGACCTCTCGATTGTCCAACGTTTTCCCGGCACCGTTCTCGTGCCGGGCGAACTACGTCTTCCCATCTCGCTCGCCACTCGCCAAGGTGTGCTTACCGACGACGATGCCACACTGCCCGACATATTGAATGCGCGACTCGTCGATGCAGACACAGGAAAGGTCGTTGCCGACACGTTGTCAGCGACCAAACACGGGAAGAACATCCCACAGCCCTACTGGCCGTTCGTCGTCACTGTCGCCGAACCGGGCATCTATTCACTCATCGTCGAGGGTGGGCCTGAGACTGGCGCGGCAGTACAGGTGATCGACCGAAAGTCAGTCGCAATTCCTCTTGTCGGCGATCCACTGCCACCATTCGACACGCCGACCACATCTGATGCGCGCGGCGTCGACCCCATCTGTACTCGTGCGGAAGGTATGTGCCCGTTTCATGACATCGCACTCTCCGATGCCCTCTCATCTGGGAAAAAGGTCGTGTATCTCATCGGCACTCCCGCGTACTGCCAGACAGGAACGTGTGCACCGGCATTGGATGCACTCATCTCGTTGTCGAAATCGACCAGTGATGATGTGGTGTTCGTGCATGCAGACGTGTACACGGACGACACGGCTGAAAACGTTGCACCGGCCGTGAGGGCCTACAACCTCACGTTCGAGCCCGCATTGTTCATCACCGACGCGTCGGGAACACTGCGCAAACGTCTCGACGCAATTTTCGACGTCGATGAAGTCAGCGAAGCATTGTCAGCACTGGCTGGCTGACGAGGTTCTTGTTCAGCTGAACGACTTGCCACAGCCGCAGCTGCGGGTTGCATTCGGGTTTGTGATGGCGAAACCCTGCTCGGTGAGGCCGTCTTTGTAGTCGAGGCTTGCGCCGTCGAGAAGCGAAGCAGATGCGGGATCGACCACGACCTTCAG
>DAIOTI010000286.1:0-2597 GCA_036752105.1 Ilumatobacteraceae bacterium
GCTGAAGACACCGAAGCTGAACTCTGACATGAAGATGATCGGCGATCTGTTCGCGCCGTACCTCGGAGCACGGCAGTGGCCAACCATCATGAACCCTGCCCCGTGAAATCGACGCGCTGACATCCACCGACACAGACTGAGAAGGACTTCATGATTCCCACTGACACCATCGAAAAACTTCAACACACGTGGTCATCCATCTCCGCGTTGTGTGCCACGCTCGACGAGAGGCAATGGAAAACGCAGACCTTGTGCCCGGGTTGGACTGTTCAGGACAATCTCTCCCACATGATCGGTACTGAGCGTTTCTTGCACGGACTTCCGTCGAGCACTGTTGATGCAGGCCCACGCGACTATGTGAAGAACGCCATCGGTGCAGCGAATGAAAACGAAGTGGAAGAGCGTCGAAGCAAGTCGGGCGCAGAAGTTCTCGCCGAATGGAACGACCTCGTCGACACCCGCCTTGCCGCACTGAAGGGCGGCGATGACGAGTACTTCGCCAAAGAAATGATGACCCCGACGGGGCCCGGAACATTGGCCGACTTCCTGCACATTCGCGTGATGGATTGTTGGGTGCATGAACAAGACATCCGCGTCGCCCTCGGCCTTCGCGGAAATGACGACTCACCGAGTGCTCAGCTCTCAGTCGACCGTCTTCTCCGAACCGTTCCGATCGTGGTTGGCAAGCGGGCCGCAACTCCGGAGGGCGACACCGTCGTGCTGAATGTGACGGGTCCGGTTCAGCGCAGCATCGTCGTGACGGTCAGCAATGGTCGCGCATCCGTCGTGCCTACTCGACCATCGCACGTTCGAGCTGAGGTGTCGATGGACAGCAACACGTTCGTGGCACTTGCCTGTGGTCGCATCTCCGGCGCAGATGCCCACGTCCGCGTCTCGGTCACTGGTGACGACTCCATCGGACGCGCGGTCATCGACAATTTCAACATGATGATCTGAGCGCAAGTACGTGCGCAGACCAGGCGCGCACACTGCCGTACACTGAACAGCAATGACCGCTCTCGCCATCGTCACTGTGCGCACCGATGAACCAGCTGCAGGACACATTGTCGCTGAACGACTTGCCGAACGAGTCGACATGGTTGATTGCGACTCGCTCTCCACTCTGGGTGGAGCCATCTTGCAGACCTCAGCGCCTTGGTTGTGCATCGTCACACCGGGTGTCCGTCTCTACGAAGACGGCCTCGAGCGCACCCTGGTGGCACTTGCCGAGCCGGCCCTGGAGACCACCGCAGATGCGCTCATTCACCCGAGCACATATCTCCTTCTCGAAGGTCGACCACCGTCGACTCGCGAGGTGTATCGATTGGTGCTCGGTGAGCACGCACTCGCCGCCACGCCGACCACAGTGCTCGGCCTCGGCATGGTGCAACCAGGTGCACTCGTCGTGAAGACGTCATGGCTTGCTGCCCACTTGGGGGAGATTCGCAGCCTGTATGAACCTCGCGAGGTTCACGAACTGCTCGTGGCCATCGTGCGGTATGTGGGCGGTGCGAACAAATTGCTGTTGTTGCAATGGCAACTCAGCGAACGGCATGCGATTGTCTCGCCTGAAGTACTCGACCTCGAGCATGGCTTACAGCTTGATTTTCGCTATCAAAAAGCCATGGGCGACTTGTGGAAGTACGCGTGGCACGAGACCCCGAATGTGCCGGTCGAACAAGTTCGACTCGTGCATGCCCTCGGAGAATTTCACCTGAGTGCCGCACGGCCGAGCCTGATGCGTCGCGTCATGCGCCGGCTGCTCCGCAAGCGATGACCGCACGAGCCGACGTCCTGTCGCTCATCGACAAGGCTTCGTGGGTTTCCTTCGATGTGTTCGACACGCTCATCGAAAGGTCCGTCAGCCATTACGTGCACGTCTTCAGCGTCCTACACGAGGCCCTCGCTGATCGTCAGTGGATGTCTGGGATCGAACGGGAAGACTTCGTGCGCCGACGGATGCGCGCAGAGCGACTCGCACGACGTCAACGGTTCAACGACAACGGCTCTGTCGAAGTCTCACTTCACGACATCTGGGAGCGCTTCAACGCCGACCATGGTGGTCGAGTCGACGTCGGTGATGCGCTTGCGGTCGAAATTGACGTCGAATCGTCGCTCATCAACGTGCGACACAGCGGGAAAGCTCTGTTCGACTACGCCCGCACGCACGGCAAGACTGTCATTGCAGTTTCCGACATGTACCTCTCGACAGCGACGATCACTGACTGGCTCTCACGTCACGGAATCAACATGCATCACGTGTTCGTGTCCGGCGACATGGGGTCCGGAAAGCGTGACGGACTGCTCGGAGTCGTCGCATCTCGGTTGAATCTCGACGTGAAGAGCGGTCTTCATATCGGTGACAAACATGAAGTTGACGGCCTCGGAGCAGAGCTCGTCGGCATGCGGTCAGCAGTCGTACCGCACCCTCATGACCACATTCGTGTCGCTGCACCACCGTCGAACAACACCACACCCGTGCTCGAGTCTGCGATTGTGGCGCGTGCAGTCAACGGCTATGACCCTGCAAGTGGCGACGCACCCGCTCTCGGCTACGCCCATCTCGGGCCCATCGTGGCTGGCTTCACTGCGTTTGC
>DAIOTI010000287.1:0-2588 GCA_036752105.1 Ilumatobacteraceae bacterium
TCTCATTGTGAGTGAGTGCATACACATCGCACGATTCATCTGGTGACGTGTGTGGATGCGTGCCTGGGTCCGAAGACACGACGACAGGCTCTGCAATGTGGGGGGCAGCGTGAGCTGCTTCGGCAAACTTCGAGGAGAACTCACCGAAGACAAGATGTTGGCTGCGATCACGAATCAACCCGAACGTCGCGACATCCCAGAACACGGTCGAACCACCGTTGCCGAGGACTATCTGCCAGCCGTCCGGAAGACCAAAGAGTGATACGAGGCCTTCCCGAACCGAACCGACGATGTTCTTGACTGCAGGTTGGCGATGTGACGTTCCCAGCACGTCGCGCGCGTGAGCGGACAGTGCGGATACCTGTTCAGGACGGACCTTCGAAGGTCCGCAACCAAATCGCCCATCACGCGGAAGAATTTCGGCCGGCAAGCGGAATGCGTTGGTGTTCGATTTGGTCACTGTGTAAGCATGGCACTCATGACCTCCCGACCGGAATTGCGACGCGTCTCAGCACGTCTGGCTGCCATCGCCGAATCAGCCACCTTGGCAGTCGACGCAAAGGCAAAGGCCTTGAAGGCCAAAGGGGAAAACGTCATCGGTTTCGGGGCAGGTGAACCAGATTTCCCGACGCCGGAACACATCGTCGATGCTGCGGTGAAGGCATGTCGCGACGTCAAGTATCACCGCTACACGCCTGCTGCCGGGTTGCCCGAACTTCGCGAGGCAATTGCAGCGAAGACACTTCGTGACAGCGGTTTTTCCTGCACTGCCGACCAAGTGTTGGTCACCAACGGCGGCAAGCACGCGGTGTTCACTGCTTTTGCCGCGCTGTGTGATCCGGGTGATGAAGTCATCTGTCCGGCGCCGTATTGGACCACCTACCCCGAGGCCATCACGCTCGCCGGGGGAGTGCCGGTCATCATCGACACCGAGGAAGAAACGGGATTTCGCGTGACTGTCGAGCAACTCGACCGGGCGCTCACTCCGCGCACCAAAGTGTTGTTGTTCGTTTCCCCCGACAATCCCTCTGGGGCCGTGTATCCGCCCGAGGAAGTCAAAGCCATCGGCGAGTGGGCAGTGCGAAATGGCGTGTGGATCATCACCGACGAGATCTACGAACACCTCACATACGGGCCTCACAAGTTCACCTCGATGCCGACGCTGGTGCCCGATGTCGCTGATCAATGTGTCATCGTCAACGGTGTCGCAAAAACCTATGCGATGACAGGTTGGCGAGTCGGCTGGATGATCGGCCCCAAAGACGTCATGAAGGCGTCGATCAACTTTCAGTCCCACGCCACGTCGAACGTGAGCAACGTTGCGCAAGTTGCTGCATTGGCAGCGGTGAGTGGTGACCTGTCTGCTGTTGCGATGATGCGCGACGCGTTCGAGCGTCGTGGCAAGTTGATGCACCGACTTCTCACTTCAATTCCAGGTGTCACCTGCATGGAGCCACAAGGTGCCTTCTACTGCTATCCGAAGTTCGAGGGACTGCTCGGTCGCAAAGTAGGAGATGCCACACCCTCGTCGACGCTCGAGCTAGCTGACGCGGTGTTGACCACGGCAAAGGTCGCGTTCGTGCCAGGCGAGGCATTTGGTTCGCCTGGCTATTCACGCTTCTCCTTCGCACTCGGTGATGCCGACATCGAGGAAGGCATCAACCGCCTCATCGCACTCTTCTCGTAGCTCCAACGAGCCTCGCTTTGACCGGAGAATGGTCAGAGTTCTGCTACGGTGACCGACGCGTCGCGATAGCGGCGTAGTACAAGACCCAGCGAAGTCGGTGAGATTCCGACACTGTCCCGCAACGGTGATGCTGAACAGACAATATGTCTGTGACAGATGAGTCCGGTCGCCTGATCTTGTACGCGACAACCAGTCCTCGAAGGAAGGGCGGTCCGCGGAGGGAACCCGGCATCTGTCGGAGCTGCGACCCACTCTTCTTTCTCCAATTCCATATGGAGGAAGAACATGACACCAACATCCACTCGCCGACGAAGAATTCTTGTATTTTTCGCCGCGCCACTCATCGCACTTGCTGCGTGTGGTGGGTCTGAATCATCTTCAGACACGACCGCTGCACCAGACACGACTGTTGCCGAGGTGACCTATCCGGTGACTGTCGCGGCGGCCAACGGCGATGTCACACTCGATGCACGGCCGACAAAGATCGTCAGCTTGTCGCCGACTGCCACCGAGATGTTGTACGCAATCGGTGCAGGTGACCAAGTGGCCGCGATCGACGACATGAGCAACTATCCGGCAGAGTCGTCGGCGAAAGCATCGAAGTTGTCTGGCTTCGAGCCGAACGTCGAAGCGATCGCGGCATATGAACCCGATCTCGTGGTCATCTCGAATGACATCGCATCGATTGCTCAACAGCTCACCAGTTTGAACATTCCGGTGTGGCTCGGCTCTGCCGCCACGACGTTGGACGACGTGTACGCACAGGTCGAGCAGTTGGGAACTCTCACTGGCAACGCTGCAAGCGCACAGACTCTCATCACGCAGATGAAAAGTGACATCCAAAGCGCCCTGGCCGGGGTCGAGAAACTTGCCGACGTGCCGGTGTTCTGGGAACTCGACG
>DAIOTI010000288.1:0-2587 GCA_036752105.1 Ilumatobacteraceae bacterium
CGCGGTGCGTGAGCTTGAACCACGCGCGTGCGAACGCATCGGTGAATGCATCGTGATCCTCACGGAAACGCTTGGAGATCTTTGCGTATGCAGGATCCATCTTGAGCGCCATGTCGGCCGTGGTCATCACCGGCTGGTGGCGACGTGTTGGGTCGTGTGCGTCAAGCACCACCTTGAGCGCGCCATTCTTTGGCACCCATTGGTGTGCACCGGCCGGGCTCTTGGTGAGTTCCCACTCGTTGTCGAGCAGGATCTGGAAGTATTCGCCGTCCCAACGTGTGGGGTGAATCGTCCATGCGCCTTCGAGACCACTGGTGATGGTGTCGACACCCTTGCCGCTGCCCATCGAGTTGCGCCAACCAAGACCTTGTTCCTGGATTGGTGCTCCTTCTGGCTCGCGACCGACATGGATGTCGGGATTGCCGGCACCGTGCATCTTGCCGAAGGTGTGACCGCCTGCGGTGAGCGCAACGGTTTCTTCGTCGTTCATCGCCATTCGGGCAAACGTCTCGCGGATGTCACGTGCTGATGCGAGCGGATCTGGGTTGCCGTTGGGGCCTTGCGGGTTGACGTAGATCAAACCCATCTGTACTGCACCGAGTGGATCGTCCAAGACGCGGTCACCCTTGTAGCGCTCGTCGCCGAGCCAGGTGGTTTCGGCACCCCAATAGGTGTCATCCGGTTCGTACACATCGGCACGACCGCCGCCGAAACCGAAGGTGGGAAAACCCATCGACTCGAGTGCCACGTTGCCGGTGAGCACGAAGAGGTCCGCCCACGACAGTGACTTGCCGTACTTCTGCTTGATTGGCCACAACAATCGACGTGCCTTATCCAAGTTGGCGTTGTCTGGCCACGAGTTGGTGGGGGCGAAGCGATGCATGCCCGTACCCGCGCCACCGCGACCATCGCTGATGCGATAGGTGCCGGCTGCATGCCAGGCCATACGGATGAAGAACGGACCGTAATGGCCGTAGTCGGCTGGCCACCACTCTTGCGAGTCGGTCATCAACTTCTTCAGGTCCTTCACCACCGCGTCGAGGTTGAGCTTGGCGAATTCCTTGGCGTAGTCGAAATCGGAGTCCATTGGATCGCCGACTTCGGGATTGTTGTGCAACACCTTGATGTTGAGCTGATTCGGCCACCAGTCTTTGTTGGTTGGTGCCATCTTGTTGTCGGTCACCGCACCGGTGAATGGGCACTTTGCGGCGCCCGTCGTTGCTGATTTCTGTACGTCGGTCATGTGGTTACTTTCCTTTTCTTGTTGGGGGTTTTGCTTTTGCGGTGAGAGGTGTTGCGGCGGGCGCATGCAGGGCACACGCCCCAGTACGACACGTCGGCTTCGTCGATCGTGAATCCATGGGTTTCGGAGGCTGCGAGACACGGCCTATGCCCCACCGCACACTGCACATCGGCAATCGCACCGCAACGACGACACACCACGTGATGATGATTGTCGCCAACGCGATCTTCATAGCGGGCCAGCGAGCCAATTGGTTGGATACGGCGAACGATGCCTTGCTCCACGAACGTGCTCAGGGTGTTGTACACCGACTGACGAGAAATGCTGCCGATGCTGGCATGCGCTGCCGCCGCCACTTCGTCGGCAGTGGCGTGCGGGGCCTGGTGAACGGCTCGCAATACTGCAATTCTTTGGGCGGTCACCGGCATGCCGTGAGCACGAAGAGTTGCTGTCGGGTCAAACTGCATGTTCGGCATGCTAGCGATTTTTTTGGACTCACTCCAAACTTTGACCAAATCAGGACAAATGTCACTCTGCGGGGGTTCCGCTCTCTGTGGCGACGACCTCGAGCACGTCACGACGGTCAGCCGCCGGGAGATCGAAGAAACTGGGTGTCACTACCTCTTGTGTGCGCGAGCCCCCTCATTCGTGCGCCAGAAAAGGTCGATGAGCCACGACGGCATCGCGCCGGTTGCGCTGCGGAGGGCTCGAAACTGCTGGTTACCAATTCGGGCCCGCACTTGCTGGAGGGTACGTGGGGTAACCGCATCTTTGCCCAGGTAGCGCAGCGCGGCAAGCGCAGTGCCTGCTGGCGTGTTGGCCATCACCAGTTGACGCTGCGACACGTGCCGAAGCGAAACCACAGACCTGTTGATTTTCACGTCTCTGCTTCGACCACTCGTTCGATACACCGCACGAAGCGGCACCTGCGAGGTGAGCCCCAGCGAGTGCGCGGCGACTGCACCGTGCGGAGCGATGACCTCGCCTGTGGACTCAGCAATCGCCCTCACGACCGCCTCAGCGTTCGCCGGCACAACGCCAACCAATCGGGACTGCCTGGGTCGCACAAAGATGCCCCTACGAACCCTCAAGATCACTCCTTCACGAACCAGTCGACTCACTGCTTGGTCGACCGCCGCGCGAGGACCGAGTTTGAGCAATCGAGTCGTCGGGAATGGCTCACCACGCGGCTGGTGGAGAATTACACGACGCACTGCTTGAGCTACGCCGGCTACAGGTCGAGGAGTAAATGCTTTCGTCGTGATGTCAGAAAGTGTACTAGTTTTTCTGACAAACTTCGAGCGAGACGGGGTGTCAGTCGGTGCCGGGGCGGCGAGGTGTCAG
>DAIOTI010000289.1:0-2567 GCA_036752105.1 Ilumatobacteraceae bacterium
GCCGCTTCAATGAGTGAAGCAAGGAGCGTGAGTCCACCTTCTAGACCGCCGAGGACGCTCTCTCTGCGGAGTTCAATCGTCATTGATACATATGCATCTATCAAGCGAGTACACGAGTCAACGTCTTTGCCAATGCAACGGAATGCATACGACGGGGTCCCCGTCGAGAGAAATGAAATCCGGTTGTTTCCTTCATCAAGACTGTCGGTAAGTGTGAACTTCGGTTCCGACCGGGTTACTTCAACTACTGCGTCTGTTTGAGTCTGTCTGCGCAGTTTCTCCGACGTTTCGTCGGCGCTGATGATGGAGAGTTGATTGTCGAAACTGGGTACTGGAACGATTGCGGAGGGATCGATTTTCACCACGTTCAGTTCATCCGTCTCAATTACCGCCTCGTACCGCCGTTCGAGGACGAGCGAGGTGCCTTCACCTCTGCTTCCAGGACCAGACTGTTGAACGAAGACGAGGACAACTGCGATCAACATGCAGGAAGCAACGACCCACCAGCGTCGGGCGACACCATCGAGGGCTGAACGGAGTTCGATTGAAGGGATTTCAACGTCGATGAAATTCACCATCTTCAAGTTATCAGCGCTGATTCGAGCCTGTTTGCGTAATACCGCAAGACAAGCTCATGGAATGGGAACATTGAAGATATGGCTTCACGATCCCCCGATAGGCCTTTTGGTGATATCGAAAGAATTCTCGGCTATCAGGACGCGATCGATGATGGTCCTGTTGAAGTCGTGGCACAGGAGATACTGAGCCTCAGGTGCTTCACCCCACAGTTCTGCGCGGCACTTATTCGAGCAGCAGAGGCATGCGGTGGTTTCGACTCTCACCCCGACGACCCTGTTCCCGGTCGAGAGCTGTCGCTCTCCCAGATCAGTCCACGACTCTTTGACGCATTGCAAAACGATCTTGGCTCTCGAATTTGGCCTAAGTTGCAGGACCACTGGGAGCAAATCGACTACTTCGGCTTGAATGACGCGTTCGTCATTAAGTACGAGCAAGGCGGCCAGGAAGAACTGCGCTTGCATCATGACGTCGCACAACTTTCTGGAAGTGTCAAACTGAACGACGGGTACACCGGAGCCGAACTCGAGTTCCCTCGTCAGCGGTTCAGCAACGCATCATTACCAGTCGGAATGCTGCTCGTCTGGCCGAGCCTCGTCACCCACCCTCACCGCAGTACTCCAATTACGTCAGGCACGAAGTATTCGCTGACGCTCTGGTTCGAACTGCCATTGCAGCTGAGTTGACGGCGATGAGAAGAGTTGTTGGTCTTTTCCTTTTTTCGACATTGCTTGCCGGCTGTGGACTCGGGACATCTGCGTCGAACACCACGAGTACGACGGTGGTTCCAACACCCGTTCCTGAAGCGATTCAAGCGAGTGGTCAACGCAGCGGTCTTCCCACCCGAGCGGCCCAGAAGAAGTTGCTCAAGTTGGGATTCTGGGTTGCATCAACCGATGGTCGATTCGAGGACACGACACGTCAAGGGGTGATGGCATTCCAGAAGTACTACAGGCTGAAACCGACAGGAAGCATCACTCCTGGGACCGCCTATCTGTTGAAAATGGCCGACGTGCCTGCGACAGCAGTAACGACCGAGGGCACTCTGGCTGAAGTCGACAAGCAACGTCAGCTTCTCTTCATCGTCCAGGACGGGAAGACTGTGGCGGTTCTGAATGCATCCACTGGCGACGATCGAGAGTACGAAGAGCCGGACGCAAACTCACCAGGTGTGATCATCCGAGGAGTCGCGCTCACTCCAGAGGGAACTTTTGCAATCGATCGAGAACGACCAGATGGGTGGTGGATTGGAGATTTGGGCCAGATTTACCGCCCGAAGTACTTCATCGGCGGTGTGGCCATCCACGGCTCAACATCCGTGCCTGCGTATCCGGCGTCGCACGGGTGTGTGCGTGTCAGCGTCGCTGCGATGGACATGATTTGGGATAGAGACTTGCTTCCGCGTGGCACGACGGTCGTCGTTCACTCAGGAGTACTCGCCTAATTCCTGGATCGAATCTTCAAACTGCGATCCTCGGCGTTCATACAAGCCCCATCTGACGTCCTGAACTTCCAGCCATGCAGGGTGCAGACTACGTATTCTCCTTCAATCACCCCGAATTCCGAGAGATCCGCGCTTCGATGTGGACACTTGCGCTGCATGATGAAGTCACCGAGCTCGATTTCATCCGAACGCTCCTCTTGAAGCCCCGTGCGACGTCTGGCTTCTTCTTCCGCCCGACGGATGCGTTCAACGGAGAGACTCTTGAAGAAGTTGTAGAGGAATTCGTTGAATTCTCCTTCGCGCCACGCGCTGAACCGACAACTGAGAAAGAGAGAATTCGACCAATCCACAGCCCTGTCACGTACGACCTTCTCAAGGAGTGGACGAGGAATCTCGAATCGATAGCGAACTGCTTCGGCTGCAAACTGACGTACTTCACCACGCTCGAAGTCGATGATGAGGTCCGCTTCTCCGGACGTAATACGGCAGCTCCCACCTATTGCCTTACGAAGTGTCGGGGAGAGAACGAAGAGCGGCTCCCACCAGG
>DAIOTI010000290.1:0-2553 GCA_036752105.1 Ilumatobacteraceae bacterium
GAGCACCATCGACTTGTACGAGGTCATCGGCGAAGACCACATCATGGTCGAAGTTGACTACCCCCATGGCGACAGCACATGGCCAGACACGCAGGAGGAGTTGAAGAAGGCATGGGGCCACCTGCCCGCGCGCGTGCTTCGTAAGTTCTGCAGTGAAAACGCCTCACGTCTCTACCGACACCCACTTCCGCCCGACGTGCTACCGGCGCTCGACTGATGGTCGCGCTCTCGCCTTCCCGTCTGCTTCCAGACCTCGGACCACGACAGATGGTCGTGTTGCTCGCACGCACTCTCATGCGCGAGGGATACGACGATCACTTGGCAGGCCACATCACTTACAAGCAGCCAGACGGCACATATCTGGTCAATCCGTGGCCGCTCATCTGGGACGAGTTCGGACCTGACGACGTTTTGGTGATGGACAAAGACGGCAACAAACTCGCAGGAAAATGGGATGTTCCGCTCGGAATTCCACTGCATGTCGCACTCCACCGACTTCGAGATGATGTCATCGTCGCCATGCACAATCACCCGCTGTACGGAACGACCTTCGCCAACGCCGGGCGCATTCCACCGCCGTATGACCAGTCGAGTGCTCTCGGCGGCGGAACCATCACACTCGTCGACGAATACAAGTCAGCCGTGAACGACATGGATTCCGCGATGGCAGCTGCGACCGCGATGGGAAACGCCGACATGGCCCTTCTCGCAAACCACGGTGTCTTCGTCACGGGAAAGACCATTCGTGCAGTTCATCAGCGCGCAGTCGCGCTCGAACAACGTTGCCAGCACGCTTGGTACGTCGAGGCAATCGGTGGTGGCACTCCACTGGCAGAGCCCGTACAAGAACGTTTCCGGCACAGCGACGGCGACGGTTTCATCGGTTTCTTCGAAGCGATGGCGCGACGTGAGTTGCGCCGTGACCCGTCGATACTTGCGGGCGGACCACGCTGACGTCTTCCACTAGGCGACATTCTTCAATCTCAACATCAACATCCAGGGAGGGACCATGGATCAACTTCTGACTTACCCCGAGGGCACACCATTCACGGGAACTGTCGGCGAGACACTTGCTGACAGTGTTCCCGCATGGCCCGTGCCTCCGCGCGCGCAAGCTGGTGCGCCGAACATCTTGATGATTGTGCTCGACGATGTCGGCTACGGACACTTCGGTTGTTTCGGCAGTCCGATTGACACTCCGCACCTTGATGCACTCGCCAAAGGTGGCTTGCAATACACCCGCTACCACACGACCGCGATGTGCAGCCCCACGCGCGCTTGCCTGCTCACGGGGCGCAATCATCACACTTGCGGCATGGGCGGTATCGCCGACTTGGCCATGGGTTACCCCGGTTTTCATGCCCGCATACCGAAGGACTGCGCATTCGTCAGCGAGGTTCTTCGCCAGAATGGCTACTCGACGTTCGCAGTGGGCAAATGGCACCTGGCCCCGTCCAATGAACTACACGCTGGTGCATCGCGTGATCGCTGGCCACTTGGTCAGGGTTTCGAGCGGTACTACGGGTTTATCGGTGCCGAAACGAACCAGTACGCACCGGACTTGGTGATGGACAACACTCTCCTGCATTCAGTTGAGCACCGCGAGGGCTACCACTTCTCGGAAGACATGGTCACCAAGTCTCTCGACATGATCAACGATATGCGAGTCGGCGAACCGACGAAACCGTTCTTCATGTACATGGCGTTTGGGGCGTGCCACTCACCGCACCAAGCCCCTCGGGAATACATCGACGCCTACAAGGGGAAGTTTGACGATGGTTGGGACGCGTATCGCGAACGTGTGCTCGCGCGACAAAAGGAACTCGGAGTCATGCCCCCGGAGACACTCCTGAATGAACGCCCAGTGTGGGTTCCTGAATGGAGTTCGTGTCCGCCAGAGGACCGTCGTGTCTATGCACGAATGATGGAGGTCTATGCGGGCATGCTCACCCACACCGACCATCAAATCGGCCGTGTCATCGAGTTTCTCCGATCAACCGGCGAATTCGACAACACACTCATCATGGTCAGCAGCGACAACGGAGCATCTTCAGAAGGTGGCGTGAACGGAACCTTCAATGAGAACTTCGTCTTCAACGGGCTACCGCATGATAAAGAGCGAACATTCCAGTTGATCGACGCTCTGGGTGGTCCGGACAGTCACGCGCATTACGCATGGGGCTGGGCGATGGCCGGAAACACTCCGTTCAAGCGCTGGAAGCGTGAGACCCACGAAGGCGGTGTCGGCGACCCACTACTCGTGTCGTGGCCGGTGCGCATCGGTGACAACGCGGGCGAGTTGCGCCATGCTTACGTCCACGCGGTCGACCTCGGTGCAACGGTGCTCGCAGCAGCGGGCATCGATATGCCCGCTGAAGTCAATGGAATCGTTCAGCAGCCTCTCGCCGGTGCGAGCATCCTTCCTTCTATCGACACCGCAGATCACCCAGGTCGCAGCACGCAGTATTACGAGCAGTTCGCATGTCGCGCGATTTACAACGACGGATGGAAAGCAGTGACATTCCACCCGCAGTTGAAGTATGTCGACTCTGA
>DAIOTI010000291.1:0-2516 GCA_036752105.1 Ilumatobacteraceae bacterium
CAGTGCGGCACTCCGTCGCCGTGCAATCCGACTGAGTTGAGCATTCCAGACGGCGCCGGATGGACCCGCGGTGCCCGGTTTCCTGCCCATGGGTCAGCCGAAAGACTCTTGACGACGATGCCTCCCAACCTGTCGAGGGGCATGTATGGCGCAAGTTCAGCTCCGTGTCCGGCCGTGCCTGATGCGAGAAAAATCGGATTGCGTGCCCGCACTTCGCCACAAGCGATGTCACCAAGCGCATCGATGTCATCGAAGCCTCGACGACCACTCAACCAGTTCATCGCCGGTGATACTCCTGCAACGAACACACCTCGATGTCGCTGTCCTTCATCTCGGCAAGTCCGACCGCAGCGACGAGTGCGGCCTCGACGGTGGTCACTGCCGACACTCGATGCGTGTTGGCAGCTTTTCTGATTGCCTCACCGTCCGAACGCGATTCACCGCCTTTGGGAGTGTTGACCACGAAGATGATCTCACCTTCCGCGATGAGATCAACAGCGTTTTCCAAGTCCGTCACGCCCTGTTCGGACAATTTCCCGATGACCTTGTCGACTGGCTCACCGAATTTCTCGAGGTAGGCAGCAGTGCCACTCGTGGCAGCGATACTGAGTCCAAGGTTGCGCAGCTTGCGTGCCACCACGAGTCCGGCCGGTTTATCACCATCTGCGAGTGAGAGAAACACCATTCCCTCTGTCGGAAGCATCGTTCCGGCGGCGGTCTCGGCTTTCACGAAAGCTCGACCGAAGGATGAGGCGATACCCATCACTTCACCAGTTGAACGCATCTCAGGTCCGAGTGCTGTGTCGACTTCAGGGAAACGATTGAAAGGCATCACCGCCTCTTTCACCGACACATGACCAGCAGCCACCGGCGGCTGCAAAAGTCCCTCTTCGCGAAGCTCTGCAAGAGAAGCACCGAGCATGACTCGACTGGCGACCTTCACGAGCGGCACGCCTGTTGCCTTAGCCACGAAAGGCACAGTCCTCGAAGCACGAGGATTTGCTTCGATGACATACACCGTGGTCCCGAGGACTGCGAACTGCACGTTGATGAGGCCACGCACGTCGAGCGCATGTGCGATCGACGTCGCATACGACTCGATAACTTCGACGACCCACGCCGGCAAAGTCTGTGGCGGAATCGCACACGCGCTGTCTCCCGAGTGGACACCCGCCTCCTCCACATGTTCCATGACACCGCCGATGAGCACTTCACCTGTGTGGTCGCGGATGGCATCGACGTCGACTTCCGTTGCATCTTCCAAGAACCTGTCGATGAGTACCGGGCGCTCTGCAGACAGGCCACCCTCTTTACCCAACGACCCGAATCCGGCCAGCTCATCCATCGCCCGACGCAGGTGATCGACATCGTGGACGATCTGCATCGCCCGACCACCGAGCACGTAGCTCGGACGCACCAACACCGGAAAACCGACGCGCCGCGCGATTGCCTCGGCCTCACCGAAAGTGAGCGCCGTTCCACCAGGTGGTTGCGGAATCGACAACTGCGTGCACAACGAGTTCCACTTCTCGCGGTCTTCCGCCAGGTCGATCGAGTCTGGTGACGTGCCGGCGATGTATTCGCGAGGAAGCAAGCCGGACAACTTGAGCGGAGTCTGACCGCCGAGGGACACGATGATGCGAGGCGATTTCCCACCCGCTGCGACCGTCTCGGCTGCGACGACATTCAGCACATCTTCACGCGTCAGTGGCTCGAAGTACAGGCGGTCGGATGTGTCATAGTCGGTCGACACAGTCTCAGGGTTGCAGTTCACCATGACAGTTTCGAACCCTGCATCGCGTAGTGCGAAACTCGCATGAACGCAGCAGTAATCGAATTCGATGCCTTGACCGATGCGATTCGGCCCAGAGCCGAGAATGATGACTCGATCCTTGTCCGACGGCTTGACCTCGTTCTCATCTTCGTAAGTCGAATAGTGATACGGCGTCTCTGCATCAAACTCGGCACTACAGGTGTCGACGGTCTTGAAAGTAGGGATGACACCGTGCGACTCTCGTGCAGTGCGCACGATGAGTTCATCGGTGTTCAACACGTGTGCCAGCTGCGCGTCGGAGAACCCGATGCGCTTCAAGCGTCGCCACTGTGCTCGGTCCAGTTCATCGACCGACGCTCCTTCGATCTCATGTCGCTCATCGACGATCATCTGCATCTGGTCCAAGAACCACGAGTCAATACCTGTCAATTCGTGCAGACGTTCGACCCCGAGCCCACGTCGTAGAGCTTCACCCACATGGAAAATTCGCTCGGGCGTAGGAATCGTGCAACGGCGTGACAGTTCATCGTCAGAGAGCGAGTCGTACTGGGTCTCTGCGGGATCGCAGTTCAGACCCAAGCGTCCTTGCTCGAGGCTGCGAAGCCCCTTCTGCAGACTCTCTGGAAATGTTCGACCGATGGCCATGGCTTCGCCGACACTTTGCATCTGTGTTCCAAGAACTCCCGACGTTCCTGGCAACTTCTCGAAGGCCCACCGCGGGATCTTGGTGACCACATAATCG
>DAIOTI010000292.1:0-2512 GCA_036752105.1 Ilumatobacteraceae bacterium
TGGTGCCTGACGAAGCGCAACACGCGTACGAACGATGTTCCAGATCCGCTCCCAATGCGGAGACATTTTGTTGAGAAGACCGTGCTCGAGAACATCGGTTTCGGAGCCGTGTGTCGATTGGGCAGTATCCGTCCTTCGCTGATACCGCGTCTTGCGACAGCTCTGCCAGCGTCAGGTTCACGCACGTATCGTGACCAGAGCCACAAAGTTTTTGCCAGCACTCGACTTGTTCGATTCAAAGAGATGGAGTTCGCTGTGCCCCGTTCGTCGGGTCGAGAGGTTCTGACCGAGCTTCGCGAGATGATTGAACGTCGGGGTCACATGGTGAGCTTTCCGGTTGAGGTTCGTTTCACGAAAGCCGATGATGTCGCGTTGTCCACCTCATTTGGGCGGGACAGTTGCTATGTCGCTGTGCACATGTATCGCCCCATGGATCACACTGCCTACTTCAACGACGTGCAAACGATCATGGTGAACCATGGCGGTCGGCCACACTGGGGCAAGATGCACACCCTCGACCATGAGTACATGAAGAGTCAGTACCCACGCATCGATGATTTTCTCAACCGCCGGGATCACTACGACCCACAGCGGATGTTCACCAACGACTATGTACAGAGAGTCTTCGGGATCTAGACAAAGTGCGACCTGCTCAGAGGCAGATGTCTTGGGGGCGAACCGGAACTCGCCGAATATCACGGCCGGTTGCCAGTCGGATGGCAGAGGCAATCGCTGGTGTCACAGAGATGCACGGAGGCTCGCCGACGCCCTTCGCTCCGAGCGGTGCCTGCGGGTCTGGTTCCTCGATGAGGCTGTACACCACCTCGGGTGCATCGAGGGCCGTCGGTAACAGGTAGTCAGTGAAACTCGGATTGCGCACGCGGCCGTCCTGAACGATGACTTCCTCCATCACTGCAAGGCCGAGTCCCTGAGCAATCCCACCTTCGAGTTGTCCCTGTACTGACAGCGGGTTGAGAGCCCGACCGATGTCCTGGGCCGTGGCGACCTGAACCACCTTCACGAGGCCAAGTTCGACGTCGACGTCGACGACTGCGCGGTGGGCGACGAACGCGAAGGCGACGTGACAGTTTCCTTGACCATTTTCGTCGAGGTCTTCAGTGGGTCGGTGGTGATGCTCGAATGTCTCCTCGAATCGAATTCCAGGTGCAGCGTCAGCGACTTTGATGCGGAAGGTGCCCATGGTATCGACGATTTCGTCATCGTCGATCACCAGACGCAAGGCATCGATGCCGTTCGTCGTACCCACGTGCTCGAAGAGACGTTCGCGAACGAGTCGGCATGCACCGTCGACTGCACCACCGCTCATCCAAGTCTGGCGTGATGCAGACGTCGAGCCGGCTGAGCCAATAGACGTGTCCATGGGCTCGACGACGACGTCGTTGATGCCGAGCACACTTCGTGCAATCTGTGGTGCGAGGGTGACGAAGCCCTGACCCACCTCCGATGTCGCGAACTTCAAAGTGGCGACGCCATCTTTTAGGGTGCACCGAGCCGTGCTGTAGTCATCGAAGCCTTCGCTGTACATGATGTTCTTGATCGATACGCCCCAACCGATTCCTCGGCGAATGTTCTCTCTTCGTGACGTGAGTCCTGTGCCCCCAGGCAGTTCCAAGGCATTCGGGGTCTCGGGCAAAGGTGGCGGCAAGGGGAGAGCATCGGTCTCGCGAATGCATCGTTCCACTGGTGCGACGCTCTCGACTGGCTGCCCGGTGATGAGGGTGTCGCCCGTTCGCATTGCATTTCGGAGACGAATCTCCACATGGGAGAGTCCGCATGCCTCTGCGAGCCGATCCATCTGTGACTCATGTGCATAACAGGCCTGAACGACTCCGAAGCCGCGCATGGCGCCACAGGGTGGATTGTTCGTTCGAACGGCAAAGCCGTCGACGACAGCGCTCGGGCAGCGGTAGGGCCCCTGAATGTGAGTGATGCCGTTGATGAGCACCGCAGAGGACGTGGAGGCGTATGCGCCGCCATCAAAGAGCATCCGCGCTTCGATCTTGACGATTGTGCCGTCCACCTTGGCGTGGTGACGAATCTGAACGCGAGCAGGATGTCTATGAACGTGACCAAAGAAGCTTTCTTCTCGGCTGTACTGCATCTTGATTGGACGTCTTGTCGCCAATGCAAGGAGACAACTGTGCACCTGCAGACTGATGTCTTCACGTGCTCCGAATGCGCCACCGACGCCCCCCAGTACTAGGCGAACCCGTTCGACTGGGAAGCCGAGACATGCGGCAATTTGCTTTTGGTCTTCGTGTAACCACTGCGTGGCGATGTGCAATTCAACACCGGCGCCGTCAGAATCAGGAATCGCCATAGCTGCTTCGAGACCAAGAAACGCCTGATCTTGCATGCCGATCTCGTATTCACCCTCGACCACGACATCGCCGACTACCGACGTGTCGCCATGGACGATGCGTTGGTGTCGAAAGACATTTCCATTCGGGTGAATGGCCGGTACTGAGTCATCGAGTGACATCTCTGGATC
>DAIOTI010000293.1:0-2507 GCA_036752105.1 Ilumatobacteraceae bacterium
TCTTCGATGCCATCGCGCCTACTTTGTCAGCCGAACACAACCGTGCGGTTGTTGAACACCAATACCCGCCGCTCGACATGTGCCCGTACAGCTCGAGCAAGAACGACGGTCTCAAGGTCGCGACCACGGCGAGTGAGTTCGGGCACATCGTCGCGGTGAGTCACACGAGCTACGTCTTGTTCGATGATCGGTCCTTCATCAAGATCACTCGTCACGTAGTGGGCCGTGGCACCGATGATTTTCACACCACGGTCATGGGCTTGTCGATAGGGGTTTGCACCTATGAACGCTGGCAAGAACGAATGGTGAATGTTGATCATGCGCCCACGCCACTTGTCGGCAAACCATGGCGGCAACACCAACATATATCGCGCTAGCACCACCAGGTCGAGGTCGAGTGAGTCGAGCAACGAGCTCAGCTTTTGTTCTTGCTCGGCGCGGCCATCTCCGACGACTGGCACATGGTGATAGTCGTAACCGAATGCCTCGACCAGACCGCGACTGTCGTCGTGGTTCGACACCACCGCACGAATATCGAGGCCGAGATCGGCATACCGAGAGCGTGTGAGCAAGTCCGACAGACAGTGCACTGTCTTTGACACCAAGATGGCAGTGCGTGGTCGCCACGGCAGAGCATGCAACTCGTATGCCATGTGGTGCTTTGAGGCCACCGGGGCGAAGGCACCTGACAAATCGGACACCGTCTGCGCAGCGTCGTGGGTGAACACCACTCGTTGGAAGAACATCGCATCTTGGTCGTCACGATGCTGTTCGGCATCTTCGATGTTGCCGCCCACGGCGGTGATCCAGCCGGCGACGTCGGCCACGATGCCCGGACGGTCTGGGCAAGAAATAAGGAGAACTGCGGTGCTGCGCACCGTGGGATTGAGCGTGCTCACAGTGGTGGAGACGATGGGAATCGAACCCACGACCTCCTGCTTGCAAAGCAGGCGCTCTACCAATTGAGCTACGTCCCCGTAGGGAAAGCACAGGCTAGCGGGGCGCGTCTCTCGTGACATAGTGGCGCCCGTGGGAGACACGTTCTGGAGACTGGTCGACGATGTCGCCTGTGTGTCACCCGACAAGGTGTTGGTCGCTGACGACCACGGCAGGTCACTGACAGCGGAACAACTTCGTGACGAGGCACTCGCGGTTGCCGGTGGCTTGACGTCGTTGGGCATCAACCCTGGGGATGTGTTGTCGTGGCAGTTGCCCACCACTTTGGAAGCAGCCGTCATGTTGGCCGCGGGCGCACGTTTGGGCGTGGTGCACAATCCCATCATCCCGGTTCTGCGTCACAAGGAAGTCGGTCACATCTGTGCCCAATTGGGCTCGACGTTGTTGCTCGTCCCGCGAACATGGCGTGGCTTTGATCACGCGCAGATGGCGATCGATCTTGGACTTCCACATGTCGCTCTGGAGTATGACTCGACCGTGACGGAATCGACGCCGCTGCGTCTTCCGCGCGATGCAGGTGTGCCGCTGCCACCTGAACCTGCTCGTGCCGACGAATGCCGTTGGGTGTACTACTCGTCGGGAACCACGTCGATGCCAAAAGGTGTCCGACACACCGACACATCGGCGATGTCTGCATCGCTCGCCATGCTCGAGCGTTGTGAATTCAATGAGGACGACGTGTACCCGATTGCGTGGCCGTTCACCCACATCGGTGGAATCGCCATGCTCACCACTGCGTTGCGCTCGCGCATGAAGTTGGTGCTGTTTGATTCTTTCGACCCGACGACAACACCGCTACGCATGGCCGAACACGGGCCGACGATTCTCGGATCCGCACTGCCGTTCTTCCGTGCGTACATCGCTGCACAACGTGCGGTCAGCGAACGACGTCTGTTTCCGCACGTGCGACTGGTGGTCGCAGGCGGGGCACCGACACCACAAGAGTTGAACGAGGAACTCATCGACGTTCTTGGTGTGCGTGGAGCTGCAGGTCTATACGGCCTCACCGAGTTTCCGAACGTGACTGGCGAATGGTGGCGTAGCGAGAAGTTGGGTCTCGATGTCGGGCCCATCGGACCGGGATGCGAAGCACGAGTCGTGAACGGAGAGTTGCAACTTCGTGGAGTGCAAGGTTTTCTCGGCTATGTGGACGAGACATTGAACGCTGAAGCGTTCACCTCCGACGGGTGGTTTCGTACCGGTGACTTGGCGTCGATCGATAAACGAGGTCACATACACGTGACTGGTCGATTGAAAGATGTCGTCATACGAAACGCCGAGAACATCTCTGCGACCGAAGTGGAAGAGGCCGTGCTCTTCCACCCGAATGTGCGTGACGTTGCGGTCATCGGCCTTCCCGACCCTGCCACAGGCGAACGCGTCGTGGCTGCCGTGGTTCTGGAAGACGACGCTTCACTCACCGTCGCCGACTTGGCGAGCCACTGCGTGTCACTAGGCCTGGCCAAGTACAAGTGCCCCGAGCAGGTGGTCGTCATCGGCGCCATCGAACGCAACCCGATGGGCAAGATCCAGAAAGATCGAGTGCGTGA
>DAIOTI010000294.1:0-2506 GCA_036752105.1 Ilumatobacteraceae bacterium
GTCCAACGGTTCGGTTCAATCGACATCTTGGTGAACAACGCATGGGGCGGGGGCACAATGACGCGTGTCGAGTTGAAGTCCCCCGAGTCTTTGCAGCACGGATTCGACATGACCTTTTATGCCGCGTATTGGTCGATGCGTGCCGCCTTCACGCACATGAAGGAAAGTGGTTGGGGGCGTGTCGTGAACATGTGCTCTTTGAATGGGGTCAACGCACACGTGGGTACTCTCGAGTACAACGTCGGCAAAGAAGCGCTTCGTACGCTTACGCGTACTGCGGCTCGCGAGTGGGCTCCCACTGGCGTCACGGTCAACGCGGTGTGCCCAGGTGCGAAGAGCGCAGCATTCCGGCGAATCATGTCGCAGAACCCTGACATGGAAAAAATGGCCGATGCTGGAAACCCCATGGGTCGCATAGGTGACCCGTATAACGACATCGCGCCAGTGGTGTTGTTCTTGTCGAGCGACGATTCTCAGTACGTCACTGGCAACACGTTGTTCGTCGACGGTGGATCCCACATCAACGGGTACCCATGGGCCCCAGCTCTACCTGATGCATGACGCGTGAGCGTCACAACGGCTGACGACTCAGACTTGCCATCCGGAGAAGGCATCGATCATCGCCTTCACGTCTCCGAGTGGATACAAGATGGGACAGGTTGCGCCATCACGCATGTACTCGCGTACTTTGGCTCGTGCATCGTCTGGCGTGCCAGAAGCCGTGAGCATCTGAACGATTTCGTCGGGCACCAACTTCGACGCCGCCTCCACTTGCTCGTGCGTAGCTGGCCACGTGAGTACTTCGCCGACTTTGTCCAGCAACGACTGTGGAACGCCAGAAGCCTTCATGATGTGGGGCTGTTGTCCGAGATATTGAGTGACCATGAGCCGCGCCATGTCGAGCGCTGTCTTTCGATCTTCGTGCACTGAACACACGACGAGTTGTGGTCGGTCGATGTCTTCCCACTTGCGTCCTGCGCGCTCGGCACCCTTGGCGAGATGTTCGATGGCGGTCTTGTTGTAGTCAGGTGACACGAGGTAATTGAGTACGACTCCGTCGGCAATTTCACCGGCTAGTTCCATCATCTGCATGCCGGTTGCGCCGAGGTAGATCGGCACGTCTTTCGGGCGACGGTCTTGGTACACGTAGTCCAGTTCCACGCCATCGAGCTGAACGAATTCACCTTGGTAGGTGACGGTTTCATTGTGGAGTAGGGCTCGTACAGCGGTGATGATCTCTCGCATCGCGCGAATGGGCTTTGCGCGGTTGATGCCGACCTTCTGTGCGAGCGGGTCCCACCACGCACCAATGCCGAGAATCACACGACCAGGTGCAAGGTCATCGAGCGTGCTGAATGTGGCTGCCAGACGTGCCGGGTTCCGTGTCCAACAATCGACGACACCCGAGCCGATCTTGATGGTGTCGGTAACGGATGCAAATGCAGCCATCGGCACGATCGCATCGCGCACGAGACGACTATCTGCTTGCCACACCGCTTCAAAACCTTTGGCCTCGGCGTACTTGGTGTACTCCATACCCTCTCGAATGGGGTGCGCGTCTTGCAGATAAATGGCAGCTGGTGATGTCATGGCTTCTCCGTGTGAGTCAATCGTCGTTCGAATTCTTGGGCTTCATCGGCAAGGTGGTGCGCCACTTGCCGTCACTTTGTCGAAGTGCTTCAGCCACTGCAGGTGCGGTGGGGACGAGGCCGATCTCGCCGACACCTTTGATGCCGTACGGGCTGTTCGGCTGTGGGCACTCAACGAGCTGGACATCGATCTGGGGCACATCTTTTGCACGAAGAATTCCCAGCGAACGCAATGTCATGTTGGTGGGGAACCCGTTCTCATCGCTCGGGAAATCCTCACTGAGTGCGTAGCCGAGGCCCATGTGTACTGCACCTTCGACTTGGCCCTCACACAGTGTGGGGTTGACGGCACGTCCGACGTCGTGCACCGCCACGACTTTGTCGATGTCCTGTGTGTCTTTGTCCATCACCACGAGTTGAGCCGCATACCCAAAGGTCGAGTGAATGGTGGGGTGTTCGACACCAGGTTCACCGAGGTGTTGCGTCCAGTCGATGACATATTCGCCCGTGTAATCGACGTCGAGCTTGCGTCCATCAGCGTCGGCAAGTTCACAGGCGCGCTTCACGCTCGCTGCCGCCATGAGGGTTCCGCGGCTGCCGGTGGTCTGCCCAAACCCGAGCTCTCGCGTGGTGTCGACAATGACGCGAATTGTCGACGCGTCGATGCCTAGTTCTTCCACTGCGACTTGTAGCGCGACTGTGTGAACGCCCTGACCCATCTCTGTCCAACCGTGACGAACCTCTACGGTTCCGTCGCTGCAGAAGCGAACGACTGCGCGCGTGACTTCGCGGAAGCCATTGCCAAGACCCGAGTTCTTCAAGCCGAGACCAAGTCCGACAGCGCGCCCCTGCGCCATTGCATTGTCGAAGTGTGGCTTGATCGCATCGAGGCAGGCTTCTGCGCCAAGACATCCGTC
>DAIOTI010000295.1:0-2505 GCA_036752105.1 Ilumatobacteraceae bacterium
CAATGAGCAAGAAGTCAGGCTCGTCCCAGAACACGTCAGTGAGGAACTGCTCGAGTGCCTTGTGCAACATCGGGCCGCGCCAGATGATTGCTTGGCCTTCGGGCACGAAATAACCGATGCTGATGCATCGAACACCCCATGCTTCTGGTGGCAGCAACATCTGATCAATGACGACTGGGTCGCGTTCGGCACCGAGCATGCGAGGAATTGAGAACCCGTAGATGTCGGCATCGACAATTCCGACTTTGTGGCCGCGCGCTGCAAGAGCCACTGCCAAGTTTGTGGTGACACTGCTCTTTCCGACGCCACCCTTGCCCGACGAGATGAGCAAGGGGCGAGTCTTGCTGTCGTTGCTTGCAAACGGAATTGCCCGACCTTCGGCGTGCCCGTGAGCGGCATTGGTGCCGGCAGATGCTGCCGCATCGCCATGAACCAGTCGACGAACTTTCTCACGTTCAGCGTCGTTCATCACTGCGAAGTCGATCGACACGTTCTTCACTCCGTCGAGTGGCATCACCGCAGTCGTCACTCGGTTCTGAATTTCATTGCGAAGTGGACAGCCGGGCACTGTCAACACGACAGTGAGAGACACAGCACCTGCGTCGTTACGCACGTCGCGAACCATGCCGAGGTCGACAATTGAACGATGAAGCTCCGGGTCTTCGACCGGGCGGAGAGCGTCAATGATGTGTTCAGGGCTTGCGGTCATGGGGGTACTTCCGGTTGGGGACGTCGGTAATTTGCACTACGGCTATAGGTAGAATACCGACGTGGCTGAAGTGACGACCACCCCTGTGATGACTCCGAAGTCGTTCACGGCCACTGTGTCTGCAATCACATCTGCATTCGGCGACCCGACCCGACGAGCCGTGTACTTGTTTGCTCGTGATTGCCCAGAAGGAGTCACCGCGTCCCAAGTGGCCGACAGATTCGACCTTCATCCGAATGTGGCACGGCACCACTTGGAAAAACTGGCCGCCGGTGGCTACGTCGAAGTCTCGACCGAACACGCGAAACGCAGTGGCGCCGGTCGACCGAGCAAGCACTACCGCGTCGCCACGGCCGGACATGAACTCGAGTTTCCGGTGCGCAGCGACGACCTGGTGCTGACACTTCTCGGAAAAGCTCTTGCTGCACTACCCCCCGACAAAGCACACGACCTCGCAGAAGAAGTAGGTCAGGAGTACGGCCGCGCAATGGCAGCTGGCCTCACTGGTAGCGACGTCGCTGCAGGCCAGCGTTCACTGCGCTCAGCCATGCAAGCCGTCGCCGATGCTCTGACTGCTCACGGATTTGCGGCGCATGCGGAAAAACGCAACAACGAACTTCGTATCGTCACGAGTCATTGTCCGTTCGGTGACGTGGCCATCGAAAATCCGGTCATCTGTTCTGTTGACCGCGGAATGGTGAAAGGAATGCTCGACGCTTTGTACGGATCAACTGATCCCGAGCATTCAGAGTCGCTGCCAAAAGGCGACACGTTCTGCAGCACCACCATCAATTGACAGCGACATCGCAGATGTTGCGTCAATCGCCCCAATAGCGCTGTTCCAGAAACGGGTCACCGTACATGTGGTAGCCGTTTCTCTCCCAGAAGCCCGGTTTGTCAGCCGGCATCAGCTCGAGCGCTCGCAACCACTTGGGTGATTTCCAGAAGTAGAGATGCGGAACGACGAGTCGCACGGGCCCACCATGAATAGGTTCGATGGGTTCCCCGTCGTATGCGTACACCACGAGCGAATCGTCTCGCATCACGTCTTCGAGCGGAAGGTTCGCTGTGTATCCGTACTCGGCGTGTCCCATCACATGCGACGCTTCTGCCTGCACACCGGCGGCGTCGAAGAGATCGCTGACTCGGACACCGGTCCACGAGGTGTCGAACTTCGACCACTTGGTGACGCAATGAATATCGGTCGTGATCGTGCGAGACGGCAAGGCGGTCAGCTCGTCGAAAGACAGCGTGTAGGGCTTGTCGACAAGTCCTGTGATGGGGAGCGACCACTCGCCCGCGGCATACGTCGGCACATCACCGACATGAAGCACTGGAAATCTCTCAGTGAGGTACTGACCAGGCGGCAAACGAGACGGGTCTAGACCTTTTGCGACGACGTCTTCGCGATTCCGGTCAAAGAAACCCACCGCTCCATTGTGCCTTAGCCCACGGCTGGCTGCTGAACCGGAGACGTGGCCGCGGTGATGCTGACGGTCTCCGTGCCTCGAACGAGAAGAGCCGCAAGAGAAACATGAGAGACGCAGATGACTGCAAGTACTGCCCCCACTGGAACAACTCCGGACAATCCGACTCCGAGCACGATACCGACGGCGTAGGCGACGTTGTAGATCACGTCATATGTGGCAAAGACTCGACCCAACACTTCGTCTGGCGTGTTTGCCTGGACCGAGGAATCCGTGCAGATTCGCAGATTCTGGAATGCGAAAGCGCAGAATGCGACCGTTGCCAACTGCAAGATGGGCGATCCAATGACTTGCCCCACCATTATGGAG
>DAIOTI010000296.1:0-2498 GCA_036752105.1 Ilumatobacteraceae bacterium
CCAGTTTGTAAATTATGCAACTAGTGGAGCTGGGAGATTTCCCACCCTCCCTTGTGGCTACTGGCTCAGAAGGCGGTTTCGAGGCTTGTTACGCCTACGGGTTACGCCGAAACACCACCACACGCGCTGAGATGGCCGGAGAGCTGCGATCACTTCCTCCACTGTGCCACAGAGTGCCGGGCCGTCAAAGGACTCCACTCGGTGTCGTGGTGGCCGGTCCACGGGGCGTCAGGTGCGACCTGAGACGATCCGGATTTTCACACCTCCGACGATTCCCATCCATCCAGGGTCGAATGGGAATCAGTTCTACGCACAGACTGCTTGAATGGCGGCGATGATGTGATGACCTTGGAGGACACTAAGTCCCGCAACGGCCAGGCATCCGGTTAGTACGACGGTCAAGTGCATCGGATGAGTGTGATTTGTTCCTGACCTCAACCATCGAACTCGTGCGGACACTGCCGAGGACGTGATACCGAGCGAACCTGTCGGATTCCAGTGCCCGAGCGCAGCCTTCGACAATGCAGACACAACGGTGTGCGTGTCGCCGCAGTCGCGTTTGGCTGCAGCGTCGGCGATTCGTTCAAGAGCGAACTCAAGTTGCCGTTTCACCGGTATCAAGATCGGGTTGAGGACAACACAAGCACGTGCAACCAGGAGCCAGAGGTCGTGACGGCCGTCGATGTGTGCCTGCTCGTGGCGTAGTACCGCGTCAAGTTCCGCAGGCGAAAGCGAAGAGATGAGCCCATCAGAGATAACAATCCCAGGGCGACGTCCTGGGATTGCATACGCAAAACGACGCGGATCAGGAAGTGTGACGACACCGCCGGGATGGAGACCCCAAAGCTTCCTTTGGGCAACCAGCATCTGAATCAGCTTCACCACGACAACAGACGAGAGCAATGACGCGATAACCCCGACAGAACTTCCGCGCACAACGTGTACCCCGTCGAGGTGCAGCCAGGAATGGAGACGGGAACCGATGAGCGGAAGGGCAACTATTGCCTGCATCGAAAGGTGCAACAGCAATGCCAGAGTGGCAACAGCCAGGGAAAGCAGCAGAGCAATCGCTGCTCGTCGAGAGGCGACGGGTGTCATCGGGGCCAACAGCGGTGCAATCACGACAGCGAGGACTGACGCACACAGCAACGGCAGGGTGAGCAGGATCATCGCCTGTCATTCTCTGCGAGCATTCGACGGAGTGCCTCACGGTCGCGGCGCGACAACTTCCCTACGAAACCAACCAGAAGCGCACGCTGGTTGGGGGAACCGTCGAGAACGGCAAGCATCTGCTCCGCATACCAGTCTTCACGAGAGAGGGTCGGCCGGTATGCGAACGCTCGCCCCATGGGTACCCGAGTGACCGTGCCCTTCTCAACGAGTCGTGTCAGCACCGTTGCGACACTCGTGTAAGCAAGGTCTGCACCGAGTGCCTCTCGCACATCGGATGGCTGCAATGCTTCCTCGACATCCCAAAGGACATTGAGAACATCACGTTCGAGTTCGCCATCAGCACGCCTGCCCATGGAATGAGCATACCGGACGATAAGGTTCATGTCTTACACCTTGTAGTAGATCTCTTTCACCATGACCCGGCACCTGATTCGCTTTCTCCTCTTCATCGCGACAGCTCTCGCTGTTTCAACCGCTGGCGCCGGTACGGCGCTCGCGCACAACAAGCAGATCTCCAGTAGTCCCGCCGACGGCGAGATCCTGACCGCGGCACCGGCGCAGTGGATTATCACATTCGACAAAACTGTCCCCCTTGCATCGGCATCCGGTGAAATCGTGAAGTCAGATGGCATGCGCGTCCCCCTCGCCGCACCCCAACAAGGCCAGACCGACAACGTCGTCGCATTCAACCTTCCGGGCGACCTCACCGGGTCTGTGACGGCACGTTGGCGGCTCGTGGGCACGGACGGACATGTCATTTCAGGGCGAATACGATTCTCGGTCCAGGCCCCCGCAATCGTGGCCCCGACTGTCCCATCGCCTACGACGACGGAGCTGTCGTCCGTCACTGGTGGTACAACTTCAGTGCCATCAAATCCTCCGACCACTGATGTCCAATCGATCACGGACGTGTCAAGCGGGTTCGATGACGGGCGATTGTCCGTACCTGAACCTGCACGCGCGGCGCTCAGATTTGCGAACTACCTCGCTTTCTACATCCTTGGGGGCCTCTTTTTCGCGGAGTGGTACCTTGCCGTTGGTTCGATACGGGTTCCGCTCGGAGGGCGCCTCGTTCGTTACGCGTCGTGGATACTCCTTTCATCGTCGGCTCTGCAAACGTTGGTGTTCGTGGACGACATTCGGGCATCTGGCTCGAACTGGATCACCGGTTTCCTCGACGCACTGGGGACGACGCCAGGCTCGATGTTGATCATGAAGACTGCAATCTGCGCTCTGAATGTTGCAATGACGAGAGAGGTCTTGCGCGAGGGTTTCCTCGACCCCGTCAGGTCGCGTCTGTTTCTCGTCACCGGACTGATGTACAT
>DAIOTI010000297.1:0-2483 GCA_036752105.1 Ilumatobacteraceae bacterium
CGTCGGGGCAGTGGGGGCGGGCTCACTCGTCGTGCCTGGGGTGGAGGCCGCCTCGCCGCACGCAGCCACCAACACCGTGACGAGCACGAGGGTGGTCAGCGCACGGCGAAGCATGGGTGTCTCACTCTGTCGCAGGGGTGTCACTGCGGGTTTAGTTACTGGATTCTGGGCCGAATCTGAAGGGGTTCGGCTTGCGGGGCTCGACGCTCGTGATCTGAGCGTCGTAGTGGCCGAACAACCGCCAGCTGAAGTCGCGCAACCCCACAACCTCCGGCAGCAGCTCTTCGGGGCTTGCGCCACGCTTGCGACCCTGCGCCAGATGCTCCAGACGCTTTTGCATCTCGGTGATCAGCCGCTCCACCCGCTCTTCGGGCAACTCTGACTCGTAACTGCCTGACATAACGCTCCTTTTGCCCGCGTGGGGCTGACGTGTTCGTTGCCGGGTGTCAGGCGGTCTGCGGAAACCCGCAGCCGAGCCGTCACCCAGTTATAGAACGGTTCTGATTAGGCGCGTCTGCATGGCAATATCCCAATCATGCCAAATGACCCCCGACCCGTGTCAAGGAGGTGTGGGGTGATGATGCCTCAGTGACCAGCGAAGTCGGAAGTACATCGACGCCTGAGGGAATGTTGTGGATTCACTCCGATTGTGATGACACGTTTCTTTGTGTTGCAAGTCTCCGTTCTGTTGGCTCCACTCCATTCGTCTGGCTTTAGTGTCGGGTTGCTCAGCGAATTACGATCGCGTGGTGCGAATCTTCGTCTCGCCGCCGAGCATTCTGGTAGATGCAGATGTCTCGCAGTCAGGACTTCAATTGGTGGGCGTTGGAAACTTCTCGTACATCCTGCGATCTGGGGATGGGATTCTCGTCTACAAGCCGAATGACGATTACTCAGAATGCACTGTTTATGCAGTATGCGAAGTGGTGAGCACGTATCCAGATGCGGGTCGAACCTCACTTGATATCCGACCTCTGATGGGAAGCGTGAGACCTGACAGCCATGCTCGTCACCGCTGGAGAAACAGCCCTTATCTCTGCCCGGATGTTCATAAAGTGAAAAAGTACGGTCTCCTCGACTTTTTCAATAGCGCATTCGGCTCCGATTTGTGGAGCACAGACCGGCTCGAAGACCGAAAGGGGGACGTGTTTCGTCCAGATCTGTCCGTGCCGACACTGGTTCCTGTCGAGGGCGTCGTCTATCTAATGCGCGGAAGCCGGCTTCACAAGATTGGGAAGACAGTGAACTTGGCGCAGCGAAAGAAGAGAATTGAGCGTGATGTGCAAGAGTCAGTCGAGGTGGTCCACTCCATTGTCTCTAAAGACATCACTCGTGCCGAGTTGTCACTACACGAGAAGTACAAGGAGCAGCGACGCTGGGGGGAGTGGTTTGATCTCTCGGACGGCCAAGTGGCAGAGATTTGCGCACTTAATCGAATCGACTATTAGCCGTGCGAGCTGTCAAGGTTGCCACGTGGAACCTGGAATGGGCTGTGCCGGCTTCGGGCACAGAGTCACGCATACGGGAAATCCTCGAAGATCTCGAAGCCGACATTCTGGTCCTCACCGAAGCGAGCACGCATACGGTGCCAAGTGGCGGGCACGTCATTTCAGCTGAGGGTTCTTGGGGCTACTCACCGAAACACCAGACGCACCGAAAGGTCTTCCTGTGGTCAAAGACTGCGTGGGAACACGTAGATCAGATCGGGCCTGACGGGTTGCCGACCGGCCGCTTCGTTGCGGCGACTACGACGACATCTCTAGGAGCAACCCGAGTAATTGGCATGTGCATTCCATGGAAGGACGCCCACGTCCGAACCGGCTCCCGCGACCGCGCTCCATGGGAGGATCATCGCGCGTACATCCGGGTAGTTCGCGAGACCTTGAGCAGCGCAACAGCACCTGTCGTCGTTGCGGGGGACTTCAATCAGAAGATTCCGCGAAAAAACGCACCACGCGAGATAGCCGAGGAACTTCTGGGAGCTCTCGGGAATCTCCGAGTTGCCACAGTCTCGTCAGGCGCTGACGCCCTCATCGACCACATCGCCCACTCGGCCGATCTCAAAGGCCGCCTTATTTCCACTCTCCCTCGCTCAGACGAACGCGGACGGCTCACTGACCATCTAGGTGCCGTTGTGGAGCTAAGTCGCGGGTGAGTGTTGGGGAGTGTATGCGAGGTTTGGGGTGCAATTCGAAACCGAGATGAGCAGCATCCAACCAAATAGTTGGGCGTCGCTGCGGTAGTTATTCCTGCCTCTCGCCTTTAGCCCTTCCTCTGTCGAGGAGCCTTGAATCGAGGTCTCATCAACGACTAGCGCAGTCGGAAGTACATCCTCCACGTGTTGTGTTCGTTGCACAACCGATAGTTTCCTTTCTTGGCGCCCCAACGTGTGCTACTTCCACACACATGACACACGAGATACTTGGCCGTTGATGTCTTGAGTTTCCACGGGTCTGTCGTCATCGGGTCACTCGATTCATTGT
>DAIOTI010000298.1:0-2173 GCA_036752105.1 Ilumatobacteraceae bacterium
GCAACCTGAATGGCATCAAACGACAATTGCCATGTGACGCCCGGACATCTGATCGCCTCAGGTTGTCCGAGCGACAACCACGTATCACCACCTTGCACCTGTAGCTCAGCAGAGGTCTTCTTTGAGAGTGCCACTTGTTCTGAGAACTCGCTGTCACGAAGCACGGTGACGAGTGCATTTGCGTGTGATGGACGCCCCCACTCCTCGCCCTTTTGAATCGTCATGACAATTCGCCTTCGATAGAAACTGCGGTGCTGGCCGCCACAAGACCTCTGTCGAGTGAGGATGCCACTTGAGAAGCGGTTTCCGAAAGTGTGTGATCCGAGCTCACAGTCGAAATCTGCCGTGCCAGATCGATGACTTGCCGCACATGCCGTACGAAGTCTCCGGGCGTGATCTCAGGATCAAGAATTCGAGAGAGCGCTGCGCCCCTTGACCACGCGGCAACTTCTCGATGAAGCCCGCCGTCTGGCGCGCGATGAGCGGTCATGCCGTGCAGACGCTCCAATTCCTGGATCTTCTTGCTCATCTTCTCTATCCGCTTGAACCGCCCTCGTACGGCATCATTCATCCACGAGATCCCTTCCGCAGGCCTTCCTCTGGGGTCGTGCGTGATGCACGAGAGAACGGCCGCAAGATCTCCAACAACCAGACCAGTGAGTACTCCTTGACTCAGCACTTCGGTGACGAGCAGATCAGACTCGTGGAACACCCTTGTGAGTAGTCGACCCTTGTCGGTGAGCGACCAGTCAGTGACGTAGCCAAGTTCTTCCAAAATCGCCACTACCCCGTCAAAGCGCGAAACAACAGCACCCTTCTTTGTCTGTGTTCGTCTCGAAATCTTGTCGATATCAGCGTGAAGCCTGCGAGCCTTGCGATCACGGCTGCTCTCATCGTTCACTGACGATGTCCCACGAACTCGCCGCACGATGGATTGTGTGGATGGCTCGACTCGACTCAGACGGGAGGCCACCTCGCGTTGAAAGTCAGTGCGACTCGGGTCGAAAGGCACCGGAAGATCAATCGATCCACCCTTCACTGGCACGACGTCGAAGTCAGCGGCCACAAGATCGAGAATCTTTCGCGAGGTTGTGATGACCGTCAGTCGTTGACCACTGCGACGCGAAGCTGTTGAAAGCACAACCGCCTTCCCACGCAGCTTGACGCTGTCAACGAGAAAGACGTCTCCCGGTCGGAAACTGCGCAGAGCAATTTCGAGCTCGACGGCGCTAGCAACATATTCATCGTGTGAGTCTTGAAATTCTCGTTGGCCAGTTCCGTCCTGTATGGACCCTGAGGCGTCATCGTCGCGACGTAACATGGCAAGCTCACGGCGCTTTGCTTGAAGTTGTGCCTCTACGGCGACGACTTCTTTGTCAGCTTGGAACTGCGCGAACGAGAGGCTGAGAAGATGGCTTGCCTCAACCCGACTGTGCGAGCTGACCAGATTCACTGCCATGTTGAACGTGGGCCGAAAAGCGGAATTCAGAGAAAATGCCCGACTCGTTGCAAGTGACACCACTTGGTCATATGACATCTGCGGTGACCACAAGGTGATGGCGTGTCCGATGGTGTCGATTCCGCGGCGACCTGCGCGTCCTGTCAACTGTGCAAAATCCGTTGCTCGAAGCGGGGTGTGGTGTTCACCTGAGAACTTCGTCAACTTCTCGATGACCACTGCACGGGCAGGCATGTTGATGCCGACTGCCAACGTCTCCGTCGCAAATACGACCTTCACCAAACCTGCCACGAAACATTCCTCGACCGCTTCCTTGAAGAGTGGGATCATGCCCGCATGATGTGAAGCGATTCCGTTGCAAATGTTGTGCACGAAGTCGTCGTATCCGAGGACCTCCTTGTCTGACTGCGTCAAGTCAACGCAGTGACGTTCGACGATGTCTCTGATTGCCAAGGACTCGTCGCGATCAGTGAGACGAAGTCCAGCTCGATCGCAACTTCTCACGGCATCGTCACATTGAGCGCGCGAGAAAATGAAGATGATCGCCGGCAACATGTCCTCATCGTCGAGCAATTCGACGAGTTCTACTCGATTGGGGATGAAAAAACGGCTACGACGATTCTTGGCGCCGAACTGCGGAGCACGTCGTCGATGGTCTTCCACCAACAATCGCCGCAGTCGCTGATTGGGTTCGCCGTGCACGAGCGTGTCGTG
>DAIOTI010000298.1:2183-2475 GCA_036752105.1 Ilumatobacteraceae bacterium
TGATTTACAAGTTCCACCGGACGAGTGCTCTCCACGATCGAATCAGTCCGACCACGCACAGTCGTCAACCAGGACGCCACTTCCGTTGCGTTCGAGACAGTGGCGGACAGACAGACCAACTGGACCTCCATCGGGAGATGAATGATCACCTCTTCCCAGACAGGACCGCGAAAAGTGTCTTGAAGAAAGTGGACTTCGTCGAGCACCACCACTCCGAGTGAATCGAGTGACGACGACTTGGCGTAGATCATGTTGCGCAGCACTTCGGTGGTCATGACGACAACTTCGGCAC
>DAIOTI010000299.1:0-2468 GCA_036752105.1 Ilumatobacteraceae bacterium
CCAAATACGGTCGTATGTGCTGCAGCCCTACCAGATGGTGAAAGACCTACGCACGGAAGTCGAATCCGGAAACGTCGCGGCGGTGCTCGATGGCGATCTCGATGAATTCATGGAGGGTTACCTCCGCTGGCGACGCGCACAAACTTCGTAGCACCGCGTGACGTCGTCTGACCCCTGCGATGAAAGGCTTTTCGACCGACCGACGTCGGTCGGTGGGCGCTGGTAGGTTGCTTCAAGCCACATGATCCGTCTTGAGAATGTCTCCAAGATGTACGGCACAGACACACTTGCCGTGCGTGATGCGTCCTTCGACATCGCGAAGGGCGAATTTGTGTTCCTCGTCGGCCCCTCTGGCTCTGGCAAGTCCACGCTCTTGCGTCTCATCAGCCGCCAGGAACGACCAGAGCGTGGCTCTGTGTGGGTCGCAGGTCAGAACATCAATGAACTGGCTGAATCGCGCGTGCCATACCTACGCCGGACACTTGGCAATGTGTTCCAGGACTACAAGTTGTTGCCCAACAAGACAGTCTTTGAGAACGTCGCATTCGCCTTGGAAGTCATCGGTCAACCGAAGCACATCATTCGTCAGCAAGTACCGCAGGTGATCGATCTCGTCGGCTTGGCCGGCAAAGAAGATCGATTTCCAGACCAGCTCTCTGGTGGAGAGCAGCAGCGTGTGTCGATTGCGCGGGCGTTCGTCAATCGTCCACTCATCTTGTTGGCCGATGAGCCGACCGGAAACCTCGACCCCACGACAGGGGAAGGAATCATGGCGTTGCTCGACGCCATCAATCGCACCGGTACGACGATCATCATGGCCACTCACGACCATCGCGTGGTGAACGCCATGCGACGCCGGGTCATTCAGCTCGATCGCGGTGTCGTGGTGCGCGACCAAGAGAGAGGGGTGTACGAATGATCTCGCGCGTCTCGTATGCACTTCGTGAAACTGTTGCCGGCTTTCGTCGCAATATGACATTGACGGCAGCTGCGGTGTTGACTTCGGCAGTTTCACTGTTGCTCGTGGGTACGACGTTTCTCATTCAGCGGGCCTTCGACAATCTGTTGGTCCAGTGGCGCGGCGATGTAGGAATGATCGTGTTCGTGCGCCCGGATGCAAGTCAAGAGCAAATTGCGTTCATCGAGCAGACATTGAAGGCCCAGCCGAATGTGGTGAATGTCGACAAGCTTCAGTATCTCGACAAGCTGGCCAGCTACGAGGAAGCCAAGCGAGTGTTCGCCGGTGACCCCACCACGCTCAGTCTGTTGTCAGTCGAGAACATTCCGTCGCAGTTCAAAGTGGTTCCGAAAACCCCAGATCCGGCACTTGTGCGCAGTCTTGCCGACCAGTACCGCACACTTCCCGGAGTGCAAGTGGTGTCACTTGCAGAAGACGAGTTCGACGTGATCGCGACGTTGTCGAATTTCGTGCGGGCTGTCACCATCGGTATGTCGCTCATTCTGTTGGCAGTGGCAGTGGTGCTGATCTGGAACACCATTCGCACCGCCATGTTCGCGCGACGACGCGAGATCGAGGTGATGAAACTTGTCGGAGCGACTGACTGGTTCATCCGTATCCCGTTCATGCTCGAAGGGCTTCTGCAGGGCCTCATCGGTGCTGTGGTGTCGTGTGGTGGGCTGTGGGCTCTGAACCAGGCGTGGACCAACGGAGTCGCAGGCTTCAAGGCCGGAACAGGCGTCAGTTCGCTCGTTGTGCCGGGTTCCTATGTGAGCGGAGTGATGGTCGCGCTCTTGGTCATCGGCTCGATAGCTGGTGCCATCGGCTCAGGGGTTGCTGCCACCAAGTTCCTCGACGTGTGAGCGTCGGTGGTCTCGTTTGAGTGACATCATGCTGTTCGACGCAGTCGGAGGTCAGGCCTTCTTCGACACAGTGGTCGACGCTTTCTACGATGCGGTCGAACACGACCCAGTGTTGTTGCCGTTGTATCCGGAAGGCTCTGACACGGTCGGTGCTCGACGGCGATTGTCGTTGTTCCTCTCACAGTATTGGGGCGGTCCCACCACATATTCAGAAGAGCGAGGGCATCCGCGCCTTCGTATGCGCCATGTGCCGTACGTCATCGGTGAGCGTGAACGAGATCGTTGGCTTCTCCACATGGTGGCGGCAATCGAGAGTGCCACGACGTCGCTCTCAGACGAGGTTCGCGATGCAGTTCGTACCGATTTCGTCGCTTATGTCACCAATGCCGCAGAGCACCTTCGGAATCAGTGAATTCTCACTCTGGTGCGTAGGCGTGAAGCGCAATAGCTGCTGCCGCACCCACATTCAGCGAGTCGATACCGTCGCGCATGCGGATACGAACAAGCGCATCGAGCGCGCGCATCGTTTCTTCGGCTAGGCCGACCCGCTCGCTTCCGAGAAAGAGAGCAAGTTTCTCAGAAGCCGGGCGCCACTCATCAATGTCGTGTGCCTGTGGTCCGGGGGACATGCCGATGCAGGTGAAGCC
>DAIOTI010000300.1:0-2468 GCA_036752105.1 Ilumatobacteraceae bacterium
CCGCTATACAGCACAAGTACACGGTCGGCAAGCGACATCAATTCATCGAGGTCTTCACTGATCAGCAAGATTGCTTGGCCCGCAGAACGCGCATCATCCAACAGTGCGCGTACAGTCTCGATCGCACCCACATCTAAACCTCGTGTGGGGGAGCAGACCACCAACACCGAGGTTTTGGTGCGGCCGCCCGTTAACTCGCGTGCCAGCAATACCTTTTGGGCGTTTCCTCCAGAGAGTTTTCGCGCTTGGTGATCAGGGCCATTGGCCTTGATCTCGAACTGATTGATGAGTTGGTCCGCTTCGGTTCGTGCATCATGTCGATTGGGGATCAGCCCCCGCTCTCTTGTGAGAAGAAGATTGTCAAGAATCGACATTGACGGGACAAGACCCATACCCAAACGATCTTCTGGTACGTAAGCAAGACCCGACTCTCGGGCCGCAATTGGGCCGAGGTTAGTGGTGAAGTGTCCATCAATAGACACGGTCCCTGATGTCGGAACAAGCAGGCCAGCAATTGTGTCAGCGAGTTCCTTTTGACCGTTACCAGCGACACCAGCGATTCCAACTAACTCACCTTCATGCACCGAGAACGTGATGTCTTTGAGAACATCAATGCCATTTCGACGCAGGCCCAGATCACGCACTTGTAACTTCTCGTGACCAATTGGATGTCGCGCACGTCGTGGTTGCAGATCAACCTCGCGTCCAACCATCATTTGGGCGAGCTCAGCGGTGCTCATTGAACCACGACCCTCGACAGATCCGGTCACCACACCACCACGTAACACAGTGACGCGATCTGAAATCTCAACAACTTCACCGAGCTTGTGGCTGATAAAGACAATTGATTTGCCTGCAGCAGCCATGGTGCGAACATTTTCAAATAGTTTTTCGACTTCGGCTGGAACAAGCACTGCAGTTGGTTCGTCCAACAGCAATACTTCGGCGCCTTGGTAGAGCGCCTTTACGATCTCAACTCGTTGGCGCTGACCCACAGAAAGATTGGTGATAACCGCGCTTGGGTCAATCGGAAGGCCGTAAGACTCTGCAGTGGCAGCGACACGCTCATTGATCTCACGACTCGCCATCTTGAAAGGCAAATTGCGACTTCCAAGCACCACATTTTCGGCAACGGTCATGCGCTCAACCAGACGAAAGTGCTGATGCACCATTGCAATGCCGTGCGCGAGACCTTGGCGCGGAGACGACAGCCATATCGGTTGCTCATTACGCAATATCGTTCCAGAGTCCGGTTGATAAAGACCGCAGAGCATCGCCGCAAGCGTGCTCTTGCCAGCTCCGTTTTCACCAAGAAGGGTATGCACTTCGCCAGCCCGCACATCAAAGCTGACGTTGTCGTTGGCCAAGACGCCGGGAAAACGCTTGGTCACATTGTGTGCAGATAGAGCAACAGGGGCCGCACCGTGATGGTGCGACCCCTGTGCCACCTCTTTAGAGGTATCGGCCATGCTTATTCGCCGGTTGGCGAACCGATGACGCCTTCTACGAAGTACTCCATGCCGAGCAATTCGCCAAGGGTTGCCGACACACCATCAGCGAGGACTTCTGCACCGTCCTGGTCGTTCAATGGACCAGTGAATGGAGCGAATTCGCCATCGATGATTGCTTGTGCCTTCTCCTCGATCATCGCTTGGGTGTCAGCATCAACTGATTCGCCGAACGATGCCAAGGTGACCATTCCGTCAGCCATGTTGCCGTAGTACTGATCGGTTGGGCAGGTGCCCCCAGCTACAGCTTCAGCAGTAGCTGTGTAGTACGGACCCCAGTTCCAGGTGGGAGCGGTCAACCATGCTTCTGGAGCAAACTCCGAGGTGTCGCTGTTGTAGCCAGCCCACTTGATGCCGGCGTTCTTGGCAACTTCACCTGTTGCGGTGGAGTCCTGGTGCTGTGCAAGCACGTCAACACCTGCGTCGACGAGAGCTTGTGCGGCTTCGCCTTCGAGGGTTGGGTCAAACCAAGTCTTGGTCCACTGAACTTGCACGGTTGCATCGGGATTCATTTCGCGAACACCAATGGTGAACGCATTGATTCCACGAAGAACTTCTGGAATCGGGAAGGCTGCAACGTAGCCGATCTTGCCGTTTACGGTTGCCTTGCCCGCGGCGAGACCAGTTAGGTAGCGAGCTTCTTCAGCTGCACCAAAGTAGGTACCGAGGTTCTCGGCGGTCTTGTAACCGGTTGCCCACTGGAAGCAGGTGTCGGGATAGTTGGCTGCGACTGCGAGCATTGGATCGCCGTAACCGAACGAGGTTCCAAAGATCAGGTCGTAGCCATCGGCTGCGAGTTGCTCATAGGTCTTCTCAGAGTCGGCGTTGTCGGGAATGTTCTCGACTCGCTTGACCTCGATGCCAAGGTTGTCTTCGAGTTCAGCGATACCGAGATCGTGCTGGTACGTCCAGCCCGCATCGCCAGGAACGCCGATGTAAACAACTGCGACCTTAAGGTCA
>DAIOTI010000301.1:0-2459 GCA_036752105.1 Ilumatobacteraceae bacterium
GGCCCGTGTCGTGCGCAAGTTCGTCGATGAGCGTTCGGCAGGGGAGACTTTCACAGCGTGGCTCGATCGTTCTGGCGGAGCAACATCTGTCGCAAAAGACCTTCTCGATCTCGACGTGGTCCCTAAACCTGATGATGCACCGCACTTCTACGTTGACTACGACGAGACCGGCCCATACGTGGCCGAGGTGTCAGAGTCGGAGTGTGCGACGTGAGTCATCACCCACTTCACCTTGGCATCGACGAGGTGTCTGAGCTCAACCGAGAGTTGTCAGACAAATCAGCACAGCACGTCGTCGATTGGGCTCACCACTACTTCGATCATCACATGGTCGTCACCTCGAGCTTCGGTGATGCGACACTCGCACACCTCGTGTGGAGTGTCTCTCCGTTGATTGAAGTGGTGTTGCTCGACACCCAGTTTCTGTTCCCTGAGACAATCACCTATGCGAACGAGCTGCAACAGCGCACGGGTGGTCAGTTGACCATCGTCCAACCAGATGGCATCACTGCAGACGTTGAACTCTGGAAACTCGACACCGATGCGTGTTGCGCCGTGCGCAAAGTGGCACCACTCGAACGGCTCTTGGAGGGGCGGCATGCGTGGATGACCGGCCTTCGTCGAGACGATTCCGCATCGCGTGCAGACACGCAAGTGATTTCACTCGACCCGTTCCGAGATGTGGTGAAGATCAACCCCATCGCAATGTGGAGTGATTCCGATGTCGCTGCGTACAAGGCTCATCATGGTCTGCCGGACAATCCGTTGACGGCGCAGGGTTATACGTCAATCGGCTGCTGGCCCTGCACGCAACCGGTCGAACCTGGGGCCGACCCGCGGTCAGGGCGGTGGGCAGGTCAAGACAAGACCGAGTGCGGATTGCATGAGCCACGCGTGAGTCGCGTGAAAGTGTCGTCGCGTCAGTGATTGTGCGAGCCACAGATGTCGACTCGTTCTGAGTCGTCGACTGCTGCTTGACCTTCCGCCACTCCTTCGACCGCTGCAAACGGACCACACGGGTGGGGCACGATCCAGACGTGAACCATCGGCTTCTTGACGAGTCCGGCAATTGAACCAGGTGGACACGAACCGTTCTCATTCGTCACGCCGGCGACTGCAGGTCGTCCATTTCTGATGGTCCAGCACAAGTCGGTGTGCACGTGCCACTGGAAGAGCGGCCCTGCGAAGTCAGTCAGCTCGGCGGCATCTAGTTCTGGTTCGCCTTCGGCCATGTACATAGCCGAGACGAGAATTTTCTTGTCGCCATACACCTTGTACACAATCGACTCTGGTTTGGTGCTGTCGAGCAGGTTCCCATCGTCGAAATACTGGAAGTTGACGAAGTGTTCGTATCCGGTCGCTTCATCGCCGATAGAACGCCAACCTTCGGCAACAGCCACGTTGTGATCGGTCCAACGCACCAAGTCGCGCTGCGTGTCGATCACCAATTGTCGTGCGCGCTCTTCCTGTTCGACCGAGACACCTGGAACGTCTGCGATGTCGATTCCGATGCTCGGGAAGTAAGGCCGTGGCCATTCAGCTGCTCCATGGTCATGCTGATGGTTCGCAGTCGCATAGACGGCGGGAACAGCAAGAATCGCCGCGACAATCGGTGCGATGGTCCCAGTCAGCCCGACACGAGACAGGTCGACTCGTGGTGTGATTGCGATGACAGCGAGAATCGCCAAGAGCGCACACAAGGTGTCGGCCGTCTGGATCGACTCAGCAGAGTCGAAGCCTTCGATGAAGCCGATCCCGACCGTACGTGTCGTTAGCCAACCAGCTATCGCGGAGAGATTGATGACGATCAGCGCACGTCGCCACGCTTCCGACCTTGAAGTGAGAAGAGCGAGACCACTGGCGCATTGTCCGGCGGCAAGAGTCGCCATCGACAGCGCTGCGATCTTGTGCTCGACGTGTGTTCCGGCAGCGACAGCGTGAATGAATCCTGCAGCCAGAGAGAAAGCCCCGGCAGCGCGAGTGGTTCCTGGCTGGGTCATGGAGTGAGAGTACTTGTCAGCAGTCGCGGGAGCTGTTCGAGCTCACGAAACCCGCCGAGCGATGTTCAGCAGTTGTCTCCGAAGCATGACGCCGTCGCCGGGGCCGAGCAGGAAGCGTTCGATGACGTGTCCACCTGGTACGTCGACTCGCGCCCGCACCCGTGAAACGAGGCGTGTGCCGCGCGGGTCATCGTGAAGTTCGTAGGCGAGAGTGAAGGTGATCTTGCGACGACGAGGCGAACCATCGCCGAGCACGATGACGAGTGCTCGTGGAGGATCAACGACCACGGCGGTGAACGATGCGGGACCACCCGGAACCACGTCACCTGGCGACAGTGACTGCCATTCGGGGTTGATTGTTCGCGCACTTCGCCGACCTAGGTTGTCGATGACGTCGTAGCTGTACCAACCAGCGCGACCAAAACCCATCTGTCGGAGCCACGGAAACACGTCTGATGG
>DAIOTI010000302.1:0-2452 GCA_036752105.1 Ilumatobacteraceae bacterium
TCGAGGTCGTCGTTCGAATGTGCGGGTGGTGCGTGCTACGTACTCCGGGCCGATCGTCGATGTCGACGTGACACCAGGTCGGCCTTCACTCGGATCATCGGCGCAAAGTGACGAGAGCAACGATCAATGAGCACCTCTCACGGACCAGGGAAGGACGAAGACTTCGACCCACGCGCGATTCCCATTCGTCCGGCAGCGACGGTGCTGTTGGTGCGTGACGCGTCGCACGGCATGGAAGTGTTCATGTTGCGCCGCACGCTGAGTGCGGTCTTTGCCAGTGGCATGTACGTCTTTCCTGGTGGGCGAGTCGACGATGTCGATGGAACTGACGCCATGTCGAAATGCTGTGCCGGTCGTGACGACACAGAGGCAAGTGCGCTGCTACGCGTACCGAAAGGTGGACTCGCGTTCTGGGTGGCCGCAATTCGTGAGTGTTTCGAAGAGGCAGGGGTACTGCTTGCAACTCACAACGCAACAGGACAAGTCGTGCAGTTCACTGATCCGACCACTGCAAGTCGATTTGCAGATGCGAGACACCGCATCCACGACGGAAACCTTTCGCTCATCGACTTGTGTCGTCAAGAAGATCTCACCTTGGTGACCGGTGACATTCACTATGTGAGCAACTGGATCACACCACTTGGTGAACGTCGTCGATTCGACACCAAGTTTTTTCTCGCGCGTGCGCCAGAGGCACAAGAGCCTCTTCATGACGACAAAGAGACCATCGACAGTCTGTGGGTTCGACCAGAAGAAGCGCTGGAAAAGTGCGAGGCAGGAGAGTTGGCGATGTTGCCACCGACCATCGGCAATCTGCATTTTCTTCTTGAACACGGTTCCATCGATGCTGCAATGGGGGCGGCGCAACAGGTGGGAGTTCCCACTCCGGTGCAGCCGCGCCTTCGATATGACGGAGATGGAAAAGTGACCGGTGTCGTGATGCCCTGGGACCAGGGTTACGACCAACTCGAGGGTTAACTTCGCGACCGCACGGTGACGACTGACGGCTCTGCGTCACGCGCCGAACAACCCGCCATGTCGTCAGTCGTCGGCGTCTCGTCGATGATGCCTCTGGCAATTGCGCGAAACACCTGAGCCGCCTCACTTGAACCTGCAAGAGCAACCGGTTCTCCACGGTCACCACCTTCAGACACGGCAGGTTCAATCGGTACCTGTCCGAGAAGTTCGACGCCGATATCGGTTGCCAAGGTCTGGCCACCACCGACTCCGAAGAGTGGGTAGTGCTCACCGTGGTCACAGACAAACGAGCTCATGTTCTCGATGACACCTGCGACGCGCAAGAAACTGCGACGTGCCATGTCTGCAGCTCGGATCGCGACCTTCTGTGCGGACACCGCAGGAGTCGTGACAATGAGCAGATCGGTGCGTGGAAGCATGCGGGCAAGTCCCATCTGAACGTCGCCTGTCCCTGGCGGCATGTCAATCAAGAGAAAATCGAGATGACCCCAGTCGACATCGTTCAGGAATTGTTCGACGGCTTTGGTGAGCATCAGACCGCGCCACATGAGTGCCGTACCTTCATCTTCGACGAGCATGCCGGTGGAGACGACCTTCAAAGTGCCAGAACCGACACGACGCTCATTCGGAACGATCATCGGCTTGTCGCGTCCGTCCACAACACGCGCTTGCAGACGATCGGGCATTCCGAGCATGCGCGGAATGGAAAACCCCCAGATGTCTGCGTCGAGAACACCAACGGTCTTGCCCTCGGCAGCGAGCGCAGCTGCAAGGTTGACGGTCACTGAACTCTTGCCGACGCCACCTTTGCCACTGGCGATGGCGAGTACACGTGCCGACTGTGGCACTGCTGTGTCGGGTGCTTGCTCCCGCGCATTCCACCGCGCGCGTGTCATGACCGCGGTGCGTTCGTCGGCGGTCATTTCACCCCAGTCGATGGAAACCTTGATGATGGAGGGATGATGGATGAGACGACTCTCGATGTCTTTCTTGATCTGCGCCCGAAGCGGGCATCCCTTGATGGTGAGCTTGACCCCGATTCGCACGATGTAGCCCCCGTCACCTGGCTCAAGCGTCACGTTGCCAGCCATTCCCAAGTCGACGATGTTGTCGCCCAATTCGGGGTCCATCACCGCGCGCAGCATGGTCCTGATGTCATCGACGTCGGGGGCCGGGGGCAGGCTCACGCAATCAGTGTAAGAGCCTTGTACGATTTCATGTCGAAGCACCCCGCCGATTCGGGGCTCTACGTACCAGGAGGAACAACCCATGATCACCCTCACCGATTCAGCCGCAAGCAAGGTCGCTCAACTTCTCGAGTCCGAGGGAACACCTGAATATGCGCTTCGCGTCGCGGTGAAGTCAGGCGGTTGCTCCGGGTTCCAGTACGACATGTACTTCGAGGGTGACATTGCCACTGACGATGTTGTCACCACGTTCGGAGCAGTGAAGGTCGTGGTCGATCCCGCATCTG
>DAIOTI010000303.1:0-2452 GCA_036752105.1 Ilumatobacteraceae bacterium
TCTTCTGCGAGCAGATACTTCCGCAGGTCCACGGTCTGAGCGGTGCAGTCATGGGCGACAGCGACTTGCTGATGTCATTCAACGCCGACGCGCTGGCGGTCTGACACTCAGACGTCGACGGCGTGACGCTTCAGCGCGTCGAGGTCGCAGAATTCGAGCGCGGCCATGTGTGTCGACGCAAGTCGGACTTTCGGGGCTCGTCCCGCCTCGAATGCTTCTTGCCATCGAGGGGCGCAGAGACACCATTGATCACCGTCGACGAGCCCCTTGAACCCGTATTGGGGCATGGGCGTCGACAAGTCGTTTCCCATTGATTTCGAGAATTCGAGGAATTCGCTTGTCATGACGGCACACACCGCGTGCACTCCCGTGTCGTCGCCGCCGACCTCGCAGCATCCGGATCTGTAGAAGCCGGTCAACGGATCGAAACTGCATGACTGCAGTGGCTCACCGAGCACATTCAGCTGATCCGTGGCGGTGTACTCGGTCATGCTGTCACTGATGTGTTGAGCAGTGTTCCGATGAGATACGTGGCTCCGCATGCAACGAGCATGATGAGCACTTGTCGAATCGCCGAACGAGCGACAGGGCGCTCAGCACTCACTCCGATTGCCCCGCCCACGAACAATGCTGCGATGCCACCGATGAGAATTGAAGCGATAGCTGCCGCAGTTCCAGAACCTATGAACCAGGGCACGACTGGCAAGAGTGCGCCAACCACGAAACAGAGGAATGAAATTGTTGCCGCAGAAATTGCTGACGGCATGTCGTCTGGGTCGATACCGAACTCTTCTCGCGCATGAACGATGAGGGCCAATTCAGGCTTTGCCATCACTTCTCGTGCGGCAGATGCAGCCTGTTCTTTGGACATTCCGTGTCCTTCGTAGAACGCAGCAAGCTCGCGGGTCTCGAACTCGGGATTTTCTTTCAACTCTTTGCGTTCCGCCTCGAGCTCGCGCTCGACGAGCTCGTTCTGGGCAGACACAGATATCCATTCTCCTGCTGCCATGCTGGCGGCACCTGCGACTGCTCCGGCGATGCCAGCAAGTCGAACGACGGAAGATGAAACGCCCCCGCCAGCAAAGCCAATGACGAGCGACACGTTGGAAGTGAGCCCATCGCTGATGCCGAACACTGCCGCACGAGCAAGGCCACCGGCGACAGATCGATGACCGGGGTGCGGATCTTTGGTGCGTGCCACGGTCTCAAACTAGCGGTGATGTGACTCGCACTGCTTCGTCGAGAGCGGCACCAGTAGCCTTGCGGAAGAATGTCACACACTCCGCGTTATCGCTTTGCGCCATCTCCGACGGGTTTCTTTCACGTTGGTGGTGCACGCACTGCTCTCTACAACTGGGCACTTGCTCAGCGTGAGGGCGGCGTGTTCGTGCTCCGAATCGAAGACACGGACGAGTCGCGCAACAGCCCAGAGTGGACGACGGGAATCATTGAAGCACTCGCATGGCTCGGCATCGACAGCTCGTCCCCTCAGTTCGAGGGTCCATATTTTCAGTCTGACAACGCGTCGAAACATGTCGCTGCCGCTCACCGTCTGTTTGAGCTCGGACACGCGTATTGGTGTGACCTCACGCCCGATCAGATTCAAGAGCGCGCAAAAGTCAACGGGAAGCAGGGTTACGACGGATACTCGCGAGACAGGGGTCTCGAGCCGGGTCCTGGTCGTGTTCTGAGATTCCGTGTGCCAGAAGGAATGACAGTTGTCCGAGACTTGGTGCGTGGCGACGTCGAGTTCGACAACGCCACCATCGAAGACTTCGTACTACTACGAGGAAATGGCTCACCGATGTTCCTGTTGGCAAACGTCGTCGACGACATCGACATGCACATCACCAACGTGGTTCGAGCCGAGGAGCACTTGCCGAACACCCCGAAGCAGCAGTTGTTGTGGAAGGCACTGGGCCATGAGCCACCCGTGTGGGCACATGTTCCGGTGTTGGTCAATGAGCAACGAAAGAAACTTTCCAAGCGTCGCGACAAGGTTGCACTTGAGCAATACAAAGAAGAAGGAATTCTTGCTGATGCGATGGTCAACTACTTGATGACCCTCGGCTGGGCGCCGCACGGTGACAACGAGATAGTGACCTGGTCCACCATCGTCGATCAGTTTCGCCTAGAAGACGTCAATCATTCGCCAGCGTTCTTCGACGTGAAGAAGCTGCATGCCTTCAATGGTGAGTACATCCGCGCTCTGCCGTTGGCGCAGTTCATCGCTGAGTGTTCACCCTGGTTGACTGCCAGCAATGTTCCTTGGGACGAAGGAAAGTTCGACCCCGAGGTCTTCGCAGCAGTTGCCGAGCTGGTTCAGACCAGAGTCGCAGTGCTGAGTGAAGTGCCCGCCATGGTCGACTTTCTGTTTCTCGATGCGCCGGTCATCGAAGAGCAGGCATTCGCCAAGGCGTTTTCTGCTGAATTTGCGCGACCGATGCTGGAG
>DAIOTI010000304.1:0-2446 GCA_036752105.1 Ilumatobacteraceae bacterium
GCACCGCGCCGATAGGGACTCTTTATTCGACGTCGACAACTTCAGGGTCGAGCATTGTCATGTTCACCTTGTCGGCGAACGAGCCCATCGATTGCTCGACGGTTTCTAGTGCTGATTTTGTCGGAATGAATGTTGCGTCCTTCGACACAGTTGTTCAGGCGACAGCCACCTCATGTGCCATCACTGTTACGTCATCGGTGGCGCCAGGCTCGTCGGGAACGACGACGCTCACAGCATCTTCCAATTTCTCGGTGACAGACAATGCTGGAAACGCACAGACAACGATGGTGATGGGAACTGCTGGAATTGTGGTGACGGTGACAACGACGACCACAACAATCGTGTCGTCCACAACAATCGTGTCGTCCACAACGACAACAACGACGGCAGCAGAATCGGTCACGCCAAACACGAGTGGACCGACGACGGTCATGAAAAAGCTGGTTCCTTCACCCACGACTACCGTGACGAAACGTCGTACGTCGACGGGTGTGGGTCTCTCATCGTTGACCGACAACTTGACCTCGTCAATCATCACGACTTCGACGACAACCGTTACGAATACTTCAGCAACAATCGTCAGCAAGAGTGCACCAGCTATGTCAGTTGTGCGTGAGGCATTAGAGACCCTTCGAGCGGAGGCACGCCTAGCTGGCGATGACTCTCGTGTCGAGCGCATAGATGTGGCGCTTGCGTCACTGACCTCAACAACTGATCAAACCTCTTCGAGGAGTCTCGAGAGTGCGCTTGCGTCGTTCGAGCCATCGCCTCTATTGCCTTCGCTACTGGACGGAGCGCTACCAAAGCAGACTGCCACGAACGCGGTCATCCGGGTAAAGGACGTGATTCGAAAGAGTGTGCGTTCGGTGAAGAACAACTCGCTCGTAGTCTCAGAAGTCGATGGTGTTGAGTTGGTGTTGACGGCTCGCTCAAGTGATGGTTCGATTCTGCCGATGGGTGCTGACGGCCGCATCGTCATCACGCGAGGTGACGGCATGTCCGTGACAGGGTCGGGGTTTGCTTCTGGATCTCTCGCATCGGTTTGGTTGTTCTCAGAGCCGATGCATCTTGGCAACGTCACCGTCGACCAGGACGGCAACTTCAGCGCATCGGTGGATATTGGCGGCGGTGTTCCGGTAGGAGTCCACACCGCTCAAGTACACGGCATCGGCGGAGACGGTCTCGAGCGAACGGTCGATGTGGGCATAGCGGTGATCGACCAGGTCACAGGTGGCACCAGCGACAGCGCGAGCGAGACCAATCCCATGTCGGGCATCTCTGATGGCAGCTTTGGTTCAAATGTGGCTGGCGGAGTGCTCGCAGCTGGTGCTGTCGCCGTGTTTCTCGCTCTGTGGTACGTGGTGAGTCGCCGACGCAGGCGGGCATCGGATAACAATCAGACAGAGCGAGACACACCCGTCGTATAGAAATGTGGTCTTCACAGGCGGATTGAAAGACCACACCACGAATGACTGACAAGCGAGAGCGGGCACGACGCGAGACGCGCAGGCGGTTCGAGCAGTGGGCTCGTAACCCCGAGTGCCATGCCAATGTCATCTCTGCAGTGCACAACGTGAAAATGGGTGCTGTCGCGCGACGCGAGAACCCGTCTGCTCCAAGGGAAGGTCAATCGGTCTTTGCGTTGTTGCGCGGTCGCACTTTTGAAGCGTCGTTGGTTCGCGACGGGGGAGCAATGTTGCTCGATGCTCTTGTTGGTGCGGAGGTGTTGAATGAAGGAAACAACACGTTCTTTGACCATCGCATCACTGCAAACGACGGACCACTCCGCGACCTCGAAGAAGCCATCGAGCACAGCAATCAGTTGCTACATCGATTGGTCGCCGGTGAGTCGCTTTCTGGTGCGGTCTCGAGCTTCACTGCGCGAATTCCACGCGGCATCATGTTGCCCGAGGCAATCCTCATCATCGACGTTCTTGCACTGCGGTATGTGAACGGTGTTCCGACGCTTGAAGTCGGCGAGGTGAAGACCTACGCAGACCTTGGTGGCCACACAAGTCGCAGCGATCTTGCAGCTGCGCGAGCGCAGATGGGGCTGTATGTGCACGCGCTCGAAGTGACACTCGAAGGTTTAGGACTTGCAGGTGGTGTTGCGGTATCCAAGTCGGGTTTTCTTGTGCTCACGTACCCCGGGTCAAACCAACCGAGTGTGCGCAGCGGTGAGGACTTGCGATACCAACTCGAGCGTGCGCGTCGTGGCTTCGATCTCATGGAGACCGCTGCGCATCTCATGAATGGCGAATATGGCGCAGGCGACGACGATGACCCTGAGAGCCTCTTCGATCTCGTTCTTCACGCGCAGACGTCATTCCAAGAATCCTGCATCTCCTTCTGCGAACGTGCCGACGCGTGTTTTCAAATAGCACTCGACTCCGGCCGTGGGGCAGCGCTGGGTGACGACATGGAACGTTTCTTGAACGGCATCACA
>DAIOTI010000305.1:0-2396 GCA_036752105.1 Ilumatobacteraceae bacterium
CGAGCGATATCGGATGCGAAATCGTGCGACGAATGATTCAGCCGGGCGTTGCGAACATCGTGCTCGTGAGTCGTGACATCGACTCGGCGGAGACGCGATGGAACACGCTGCTCGGTGATGAGAGTCAAGTGAACGTCCATCACGTTCGCTTCGACGGAGCTGATGCCGGAAGCATGGTCGATGTCGTGAAGGGAATCGTCGACGAAGTGGGCGACATCGATGTGGTGGTGGTTGCCCATGCACTCTTGGGGTCAGATTCAGATTTCCTGAAAGACCCCGTCGCTGCAGCGTCTGTCACCACCGTGAATTTCGGTGCAACCATGGTGTTGTTGCTCGCGCTTGGCGAACGGATGAAGCAACAGGGCTACGGTCGCATCTGCCTGCTCTCCAGCGTCGCCGGAATGCGTGTGCGTTGGTCGAACGCGGTGTACGGATCCACGAAGGCCGGTATCGATGGTTTCGCATTGGCTCTCGATGGTGAGCTCCGTCGCCACGGAGCGTCGCTCCTCGTCGTGCGACCCGGGTTCGTGACTACCAAGATGACGGCCGGTATGAAGAAGGCGCCGCTGGCGACGACACCTGAGGCGGTTGCGTCTGCGACTGTGAAGGCAATTGGCGGAAATGGAACTGTCCTTTGGATCCCTTCAGCCTTCAGATTCATCTTCGGAGTGTTTCGACTACTTCCAGAGTCTCTCTGGCGACGTCTACCCCTCGGTTGACGAAGGCGGTGCAGCCGCTCAGGTGTCGCGACTGACAAGTGTGGGCGATGCTCGACGACCCCTCATGAGGTCGCGAATGCCCCACATCGTCACAAGAAGGAGAGCTTCTCGCACGATTCGACCACTCATTTTTGATGCGCCGACTGTGCGTTCATGAAACACGATGGGAATTTCCACGATGCGCGCTCCACCACGGACGAGGCGATACGTCGTCTCCACTTGGAACGTGTAGCCGTCCGAGGTCGTGGAGGTGAGTTCAAATCGTCTCACACTGTCTGCGCGAAATGCACGAAACCCGCTCGTTGCATCATTGATGGCGAGTCCGAGGAGGAGCGCCACATAGCGGTTGCCCCAGCGCGAAAGAAACAATCTGTTCTTTGGCCAACCCCGAATGGCGCCACCTGGCACATATCTCGAACCGATCGCCAAATCTGCACCCATTGCAGCGGCGCTCACCAACTCGGGCAAGACCTCTGGCTCGTGGGACAAGTCTGCGTCGATCTCACAGAGAATCTCGAAGTCGTGTTGAAGCCCCCATTCGAAACCTGTGCGATACGCGTTTCCCAAGCCGTTCTTGGTGGGGCGACTCAGCACATCTACGTTTCTGAGTTCTTCTCCCAACCTACGAGCGACATCGCATGTCCCATCCGTGCTGGCATCGTCGATGACCAGAACGTGCGCGTCGGGTAGTGACTGTCGTAGACGGCGCAACACCCTCTCGATGTTTCCTGCCTCTTGATGTGTCGGCAGGATGACAAGAGTCTTCATCGGTGTGAAGATTACTTCTGATTGACGAGATCATCGGGACAGTCGTACATCCACGATGCAAGCGCAACCAGCCCGACACTGAGCCACGCGAGGGTTCCCCACGAATCGAAGCGACCTGGCCAATCAAGAGTCACCGGGTACCGATGGACAATCTGCGAAATGACGGTGAAGGCGGTGAGAGTGGCATAGGAAACGGCAGCGATCAACACCAGAACTCGGCGCTTCAGATATCCGGTGGCGAACAACAGGAGAGTGGTCACGGTGAGGGCAATCAAAGCCACAGGCGGTGTGGCGATGAGCAGCACCAAGATCGAGATCGCGCTGACGATGAAGTTGCTGCGGAACATTTGGCCTGAAGGTGGTGTTACTTCTGTGCGTCGACGAGCGAGAGCGATGAGGGCGATGAGAGTCAATGAGCCTGCGACGAAGCTGAGCCACATCGCACGCGAGTACCACTTCTGAGGAATCCACTCGAATGTCACGGTTCCGGGTCCTGGGGCGATCACTCCATGAGCAAATCCGTTGACGACGAATGAGTCTCTGATCACTCTGCTGCCCGTCGGCCCGGTGAAGGTCGTCCTCCATCCTCGATTGTTGCTCGCATTCAGACTGAGAAGTGATGAACCCGCGGTCGGGACTTCTGCGACAATTCGCGTGCGTTCAGAGGTGACAATTCGGGCAGGCACTGGTGCGACAGGCTCGGTGGTCGGCTGCGTAGGGGAGAGCACGACGCGATCCACGTTCCAACCGGTCGTGCGCCCGGATGTCGACTCGATGAAGGTTCGCCCTTGCGTGAGTGTGACGGGGCTGCAAGATTCAAAGGCAACATCGCCTCCTTCCCACGGGGACACGGCGTCCTGAGCCAAGGGAATCAACCGCACCGCAACGGAAGAGTCGTTCATCGTCAAG
>DAIOTI010000306.1:0-2378 GCA_036752105.1 Ilumatobacteraceae bacterium
CTTCATGTCCCCCATCGCTGCGGGCAAGCCCTGCACCACTGCCATCGGAATGTGTTCCACTGCCCCAGCAGCAGCTTTGGCAACCGTCGGTGTCACGTGCACTGCGCGATGACGTGGCACCACCACACCGGTGACACCTGCTCCGTCACAACAACGAAGCAATGCACCGAAGTTGCCCGGGTCAGTGACTCCGTCGACTGCCACCAAGAACGGCTTGCGACCACCTTCAGTTGATGTGAGTTCGTCGAGTGAATGCTCTTGCAGCGGTTGCGCAAACGCGATGACACCTTGTGGTGCTTCGCTGCGTGCAGTGTCTTCGATGGTACGACGCGGAACGTCCATGATCTGAACACGCGATGCAGATGCCAACTGCACGATGTCTTCCACGATGTCGCTGTTGTCGATTTCGTTTGAAATCCAGATCTCGCGCACTTTGCGCTTCTGCGCAATCAGCAACTCGCGAACTGCCTGACGACCTTCCACTTGGTCGCCACCAAGGCTCTTCTTCTTGTCTGGCGCACCTTCACGTCGCCCTGCACCGCGAGGTGCAGCACCACGACTACTACCGCGTGCATCGCGTCGCGGGCCACCGGCACTACGTGGAGATGAACTGCGTGACGACGAACTGCGAGGCGCAGCACCGCGCGCCCGACCAGGCTTTGCGCCTTTGCTTCGACCTTTGCTTCCTGACGGCTTGCTCATGCGCGCACCAACACCGTCGATGCAAAACACATGATTCCTTCACCACGACCGATGGCGCCGAGACCTTCTGCGCGACGTCCCTTCACACTGACGGGCGCTCCGACTGCTGCAGACAAATTGGTCTCCATTTCCTCACGCACGGGGGCGATCTTCGGCGACTCACACACGATGCTGCAGTCGACATTTCCGATGCCCCAGCCTTCACCGCGAACCTTCACCACCACGTCACGAAGCAACATGAGCGAGTCGGCACCTTTCCATGCGGGGTCGGTATCGGGGTAATGAATACCGATGTCACCGAGGCCAGCGGCACCAAGAAGTGCATCGGCGATGGCGTGAGCGATGACATCGGCATCACTGTGACCAGCAAGTGCCCGTTCGTTGGTGAACTTGACACCACCCAACGTGAGCACACGACCGTCGTTTCCGTCCACCAAGAAACGGTGAATGTCGAAGCCGTTCCCCACTCGAATGTCCATCACACTTCACCTTCCGTCAAGGTATGAGCCATGGCTCGCGCCCAGTCCATGTCGTCGCGCGAGGTGATCTTGCGCAACAACGGATCTCCTTGCACCACCACAACCTTGCCACCTACTGCCTCGACGATGGCGGCATCATCTGTGCCCTGCAGACCGCGACCATGTGCATCACGCAACGTTTTTGCGTTGAACGCCTGTGGCGTCTGTACAGCACGAAGTGTCGTGCGGTCCGGAGTCGACACAACTGCGCCATCAGAGTCGACCACCTTGATGGTGTCGGCGACTTCGATGCCAGGTACCGCGCCATCGGCCCCACCGATGACTGCGTCGACCACCCGAGCAAAGACGGCTTCGGTGACAAACGGCCGAGCGGCGTCGTGCACACACACGATGGTGGCCTCTGCTGGCACCGCGTTCAACCCGTTGCGCACCGATTCACTCCGTGTCGCACCACCTTCGACCTGCCCGTTCGAAAGTGGTGACCCGGGTGGCACCACGACCACCACACCATCGGACCATTTGCCCACTTCACGCACGGCCCAATCAACAACTGTTCCGGCACCGAGCGATGCGAATTGTTTTGCACCGCCGAAACGAGTGCCAGATCCTGCCGCTACGACAATGGTCCACACAATGTGCTTCTCATTGCGGAACATGGAATAAAGGGTAGTACCGTGATTTCCATATGGCATACGAAGACGTACTAGGAAACACCGATTTCTTTCGCGATGCCCCTGCCAGCGTGCTCAGTGCACTCGGTGCAGCCGCAACGGAAAAGAACCTCACTCGTGGTGACGTGCTGTTCGAAGAAGGCGCTGAACCCGACGCCATTTATGTGGTCCTAGCCGGTCGTATCGCAATCGCCATCGGCAACAAACCACTCGACAATCGAGAAAGCGTCGTGGCTCTCATGGACAAGGGCGACTTGTTCGGCGATCTCGGGCTACTCGACGGCGGACTTCGTAGCGCATCTGCTCGCGCACTCGAGTCGTCGGTGGTATTGCGCATTCCGAACTCGGCCGTGTTGCCCATTCTGCAAGGCAGCCAAGAGCTCATGTGGAATGTGGTGCGCCTGCTCGCTCAGCGTCTCCGCGCCATGGACGAAGCGTTGTCTGACTCTGTGTTCCTCGACGTCACCGGTCGCACCGCCAAGCGTCTGCTCGAGTTGTCGGCCGGAAAAGACGAATTCACCATTCC
>DAIOTI010000307.1:0-1124 GCA_036752105.1 Ilumatobacteraceae bacterium
GCTGCCGCGAGTTCGCCGACCACGTGGGTGTCGGAACCTTCGCTGACATTGACGACACACTCGAGCACCCTTGCTATCTAGCAAATGAAAAAGGGCGGGACCCACGACTTCTCGCGGATCCCGCCCCATGAGCGGTCGATTCTCGGTGCCGGAGGGGATCAGGATCCGATGACGCCGCCGTTCTTGCGCGTGATCACGATGGTGCAGTCGCGTGGAACAGCTCCGGTGGCCCCGGTGTAGGGCTCAGGGAAGTTGGTCACTGCCGGACTGCCATCACCGGGGTGTTGGAGGTTCACGAACATCGTCTTTCGATCTGGTGTCACGGTCACTCCGGTTACCTCGCAACCCTTCACACCCGTGAACAGACGCTTGAATTCCTTGCCGACTGCACTTGCCACCAGCATTTGGTCGTTGTTCTTCCCAGGCTGGTCCCCATCCGTCTGAACAAAGATGCGTCCGTCTGGATCGGCCCAGATGCCGTCGGGTGAGCCGAACATCTGTCCACCTGCATCCGTGATTTCAGTGGCCAGTGCGTAGATGTTCCAGCTGAAACTTTCGCCGACATGTTTGTCGGTGTCCTTCCATCTGATGATGTGTCCCCACGCGTTTCCAGCCTGAGGATTTGCAGAGTTAGTTCCTGCGCGACCCGCGGTTCCGCGCTGGCTGTTGTTCGTGAGCGTGCAGTACAACTCGCCATTCGCACCGACAGTGATCCACTCTGGTCGATCCATCTTGGTCGCGCCGACCGCGTCCGCAGCAAGGCGGGTGTACACGAGAATGTCCTCGATGGTCCAGCTTGACAGCGCCGAGTTCTGAGGGCTCAGCTCGAGCCAGTCACCGGTGCCGTCTTCGTTGAATCGGGCCACGTACAAGGTTCCTTCATCAAGTGGACTCTTGCCTGCAGCGATCATCTTCTTCCAATCGCCTTTGGACACGAACTTGTAGATGTAGTCGAAGCGCTCGTCGTCACCCATGTACACGACAACTTGGTTGTTCTTTCCGACTGTCACACAAGCACCTTCATGCTTGAAGCGGCCAAGCGCAGTCCGCTTCACCGGAGCAGACTTCGGCTTCTTCGGATCGATCTCCACGACCCAACCGAATCGATTCGGCTCGTTCGCGTA
>DAIOTI010000307.1:1134-2369 GCA_036752105.1 Ilumatobacteraceae bacterium
CGTATGCGGGGTTGGCGAGGTCGAAACGTGGATCAAATTTGTGCCATTCGTAACCGAAGCCGGCGGCACTGAATCCGTACCGAGTGTGAATCGAGTTTGCAGACCAGGCAGTGGACGTCGAACCGAAGTATCCGTTGAAGTTCTCCTCGCATGTGAGGTAAGTACCCCATGGCGTGTACCCATTTGCACAGTTGTTGATTGTTCCAAGCATCGGATTCCCGGCAGTGTTGGCCAACAGCGCACTCTTGGCTGCAGGGCCGCTGAACTTGACCGGAGTGTTGGCGTGAATTCGACGGTTCAGTTCGCTCTTCACGACTTTCCACTTGCCGCTACGGGTCTTTGCCACGGCAATCACACTCACTCCGTGTGCGTGTTGTGAGAGGAGAACGTCCTCTACCGATGCAGGCACCTTCTTTCCATTCAGATGGGGGAATGTGCCGTACTCGTGGTTGATGCAGATCAGCCCGCGGTCGTTGGTTCCCGAGAACCACATTCCGTCGTGTCCGATTCCGATCGATTCAGCTTGCTGAGCAGAAGTGAAACCAGCGTAAGGGAATGATTCACCGCTTCCGTCGAGTTTTTCTCTCCACGGAATGAGCACGCTGTAGTCGTACTCTGGCGCGATTGTCGGCATCGTTCCAGATTGCAGTGGGATCGATGTGAAACCGATCTTTGCTTTCTTGCGGGCGTTCGGTAGTCCATAGCTGCGCGGTGTGAGCAATCCACCTGAAGTGGTCTGTGCTTTCGCCATGCTGGGGCCGACGAATGTAAGCGCTGCTCCAGCCAAACCGCCAATGAGCATTGCTCGTCGAGAGATGTGCGCCTCAAGCACTTCTTCAAACGTCCGGTTGTCACTGGTATTACTTGTTGCTTCTTCTTCCACTTTTCCTCCTTGACCGTGGATGACAGAGGAAAAGTAAGAGTTTCAGATGAACAGTAAACTGAGAGTGGGCATTATGCTTCTGAATATCTGTTGAACAGATGTGCCCACAGCAGATGGACTCAAAATTCAAAGACGTCCCCAGTTGGCTGGTATGGTGAGCGCATGATTTCGATCTTGCAAGGCAATGAGGTTCTCGTCATCGCCATCGTCGTCTTGGTGCTGTTCGGTGGCTCACAGTTGCCGAAGCTTGCTCGCAATCTGGGCTCGGCTCAGAAAGAGTTCAAGAAGGCAATGGACGAAGGCAAGTCCGGCCAGACATCCGACGATTCATCGAACAACTGACCAATCTGAT
>DAIOTI010000308.1:0-2369 GCA_036752105.1 Ilumatobacteraceae bacterium
CATCAATGCCCACGGAACAGTCCTCCACGCACTCGGTCGAGTGGCAAATTCCATGATTCGAGGGTCCAAGAATCCGCAGTGGAAGAAACTGACCGAGGTCCTTCGACGGATCGATTGGTCGCGACGGAACACCAAGCTCTGGGAGGGCCGCGCACTTCAAGCTGGACATGTTTCCAAGAGCACACAGAGTGTTGCGTTGACCTCGGCGGTGATCAAGCAACAACTTGGGATCGAATTGTCTGCCGATGAAACTCGCTATGAACTCGCAATGAAAGGCGGAAACAAATGAGCCAGCAATCAGCTTTTGCAGACCGTGGCCTCAAGGAAACGGTCAATTCACTCATTGAGGAGATACAGACCCTCTATCGAGGCGATGATATTCCTTGGATCGTTGGGTACAGCGGTGGCAAGGATTCAACTTCCGTGCTGTCCCTCGTATGGCTCGCATTGCTTCGGCTTCCTGCGGAGCAGCGCCACAAGAAGGTGCACGTCATTTCAACTGACACACTTGTTGAGAACCCGATCGTTGCAAGTTGGGTAGCGCAGTCGCTCACGAAGATGTCCGAGGCTGTCGAAGAACAAGGCATTCCGGTCGTTCCGCACCGCCTTGTTCCAGAGGTCAAGGACACGTTCTGGGTCAATCTGATCGGTCGCGGGTATCCAGCACCCCGCCCGAAGTTCCGCTGGTGCACCGAGCGACTCAAGATCAGGCCTGCAAATACGTTCGTCCGCAACATGGTCAAGGCGAGTGGCGAGACCATTCTGGTTCTCGGTACCCGCAAGGCTGAGAGCGCGGCTCGAGGCTCACGAATGGCCGAACTCGAGAAGTCCCGTGTTCGAGATCGGCTGTCGCCCAATGAGAGTCTTCCAAACTCTCTCGTGTTCAGTCCGATTGAAGATTGGACGAACGACGACGTCTGGCTCTATCTCATGCAGGTCGAAAATCCGTGGGGCTACGACAATCGCATGTTGTTGAACATGTATCGCGGTGCGAGTGCCGACAACGAGTGTCCGCTCGTCGTCGATACCTCGACCCCGAGCTGCGGCGATAGCCGATTCGGTTGCTGGGTCTGCACGATGGTGGAAAAGGACAAGTCAATGTCCGCGATGATCCAGAACGACCAGGAAAAGGAATGGATGCGTCCATTGATGGAGCTTCGTGATGAGCTCGATATTCCAGACGACAAGCACTTGCGAGATTTCCGTCGAATGGATGGCCGCGTCCAGTTGTTCCATGACGGGACCGTGCCTGGCCCATATACGAAGGAGTCTCGTGAGAACTGGCTGATGAAGCTACTCACCGCTCAACAATGGGTGCGAGAGAACGGTCCTGAAGAAGTTCGCAACATCGAACTGATCACGATGGAGGAATTGCACGAAATTCGTCGGCTGTGGGTGATCGAGAAGCGGGAGATTGAGGACACCCTGCCAGAGATCTATAGGGTTGCGACCGGAAGTGAATTCCCAGGTGGTAGTTCGCATCTTTCGGTGAGTGCTGAGATTTTTTCCTCTCTCGAGGAGATCTGTGGCGGGGATCGCTTGCATTACGAGATGATGCGAGACCTCATCGCTACTGAACGACGATTCTCGATGCTCGCTCGGCGCAAGGGCCTCATGGAGGAGCTCGAAAAGGTGATCAAGCGCTCGTATTACCGGGATCGCGATGATGCACTCGACTTCGCCCGCGCAAAGAGAAGTCTGTACGGCGAAGAGTCGACAGACGACGGTGATGACTACTCAGCCGTTCCCGTCGTGGTCAGGGACAGCGAATGATCATCGAACGACTCGTCCTGCACGACTTCGGGATCTACCGCGGTCGCCATGAAATCGACTTGTCGCCACCGTCGGCAGACAAGCCGATCGTCCTCGTAGGGGCTTTGAATGGTCGCGGCAAGACGACCATGCTCGATGCGGTCAATCTCGTTCTGTTCGGGCAGCGCGCACGTCTGAGCAACCGTAAGCCCAACATGGCGTGGGACAAGTACCTCAAAGAGTCGATCAACCGGAAGGCAACAGGTGGCGCACTCGTAGGAATGACCTTCACTGTTGAGGACGACTTTGAGACTCGGTCCTACGACATCACCCGATCGTGGGAGATGAGTGGGAAGTCCGTGAAGGAGTTCTTCAATGTCTCGCTGAACGGGGTATCCGACAGGGTGCTCGCAGATGACTGGGACTCCCATGTCGAGGGAATTCTCCCGGTTGAGGTCGCATCGCTCAATTTCTTCGACGGTGAAAAGATCGACCGATTGGCCGATCCAGCCAATTCCCGTCAAGTCATTGACTCAGCGATTCGAGGGCTACTGGGACTCGGTGTTCTCGAGAAGCTGGAAGCCGATCTCAAGCTGTTCCTCAAGCGCAAGCAGGAG
>DAIOTI010000309.1:0-2354 GCA_036752105.1 Ilumatobacteraceae bacterium
AAGATCCGTTCGAGAACATGGGTGCTCAGTTGGTGAAGGAAGTCGCCACCAAGACCAACGATGTCGCCGGTGACGGAACCACAACTGCAACGGTGCTCGCACAAGCCATGGTTCACCAAGGCATGCGCAATGTCGCTGCGGGTGCGAACCCGATGGGCTTGAAGCGCGGAATCGAAAAGGCCGTTGCAGCAGCCGTCGAGTCGATCAAAGGTCAGGCAAAAGATGTCGACGACAAGGGTGACATCGCCAGCGTCGCCACCATCTCTGCCGCCGATGCAGCAATTGGTGGTGTCATCGCCGATGCCATCGACAAGGTCGGCAAAGACGGCGTCGTCACTGTCGAAGAGAGCAATACCTTCGGAATCGAGCTCGATTTCACCGAGGGAATGCAGTTCGACAAGGGCTACCTGTCGCCGTACTTTGTCACCGATGCAGAGCGTCAAGAGGCAGTGCTTGAAGAGCCCTACATCCTCTTCCACGCCGCAAAAATCTCGTCCGTGCAGTCGATGTTGCCAGCGCTCGAGTTGGTCATGAAGACCGGTCGTCCGCTGCTCATCATCGCTGAAGATGTCGAAGGTGAAGCGCTCGCGACACTCGTTGTCAACAAGATTCGCGGAACGTTCAACTCCGCCTCTGTGAAGGCTCCTGGCTTCGGCGATCGTCGTAAGGCGATGCTGCAAGACATGGCAGTGCTCACCGGCGGTCAGGTCATCAGCGAGGAAGTCGGTCTCAAGATCGAGAACGCGACACTCGACCTGTTCGGCAAGGCAAAGCGCGTCATCATCACCAAGGACACCACCACCATCGTCGATGGTGCCGGTTCCAAGGAAGATGTCGCCGGACGCATCAACCAGATCAAGACCGAAATCGACAACACCGATTCCGATTGGGATCGCGAGAAGCTGCAAGAGCGTCTCGCCAAGCTTGCTGGCGGCGTCGCCGTCATCAAGGTGGGTGCTGCAACCGAGGTCGAGCTGAAAGAAAAGAAGCACCGCATCGAAGACGCAGTGTCCGCAACGCGTGCAGCAATCGAAGAAGGAGTCGTCGCCGGTGGCGGCACCGCACTGCTTCGTTCGCGTGCATCGGTGCTGAAGGTCGTCGAGAGTCTCGCCGGTGACGAAGCAACTGGCGCACGCACCGTGTACGACTCACTCGTGGCACCTGCCAAGCACATCGCCGACAATGCGGGCCTCGAAGGCTCGGTCGTCGTACAGCGTGTCGAAAGCGAGAAGGGCTCCACCGGCCTCAACGCTGCGACGGGCGAGTACGTCGACCTCGTGAAGGCCGGCATCATCGACCCAGCCAAGGTCACTCGTGCAGCGCTCCAGAATGCGGCATCCATCGCCGCACTGGTGCTCACCACTGAGTGCCTCGTGGCCGACAAGCCAGAGAAGAACCCACCAGCAATGCCCGGCGGGGGCGGAATGCCCGGTGGAATGGGGATGATGTAACAACATCCCCCTCGGATCGCCGGGAATAACTGACCCCCCCAAGTGGTTGTTCCCGGTACCCCCCGATGTGAGCCCGGACCGTCAGGTCCGGGTTCACGTGTTTCTCAGGGCACATTGACTCGGTGTCTCAGCCCATAGCGTGCGTTACTTGTGAGCGACTCTCCGCAACATCGAAGCCGGCGCGGTTTCTGGCTACATCAGTTGGCTGAGTACTTCGTTGCATTCGCGCTCGTCAGTTCTGCGGCGCAGTCTGCAGATACCGCAGTCCTGTCGTTGGCTGCACTCGCAGTTCTCGTGAACGCTGCAACGACCGAAGGAATGCTCGGGGCGTATCGACTCACCACTGTCACCGTGCATCGACTCATCGACATTTGTGTCGCAGCCCTCATGTGCGTGGCGGCGTTCTCGTTCGATGTGACGTCCTCGACGACGGTGACGTTGTTGGGTGCCGCTGCTGTGGTTGCTCTGCTCGGATCAGGAGTTTTCTCTCGGTGGTTCCGACGCAACACCGAAGCGTGAACGTCGGTACGCTGACCCACATGGCATTTGAACGTCCAGCTCCTGATCTGACCAAACTCGTTGCAGCATGGGAAGAGTGGGAAAAGGGTGCTGAAAGCCCCGGTCGAACATTGGCCAACTTGAAGACGGCTGGTTTGGCTGACGTTCTTTCGCAACTGAAGTCGTCTGGTTGGACTCCTTCGTCGCCGAGCGCATGAACCGCCGTCCGGGCGGCGACCAGAGAATTCCTCGCCCCGATGAATTTCGAGTCGGTGAAAGTGCTCCGTGGGAAGGTCGCGACCTCGATGTACTCAGCGACTTCGACGAATGTGTCCGACGACTCGAGCAATATTTCCTGAATCGAACACCAGTCGATCTCCGCGCGACTTATGCACCTACGCAAGG
>DAIOTI010000310.1:0-2342 GCA_036752105.1 Ilumatobacteraceae bacterium
TCACCCACATGAACGTGAAGATCGAGGTGACTGCTGCCGATGCAACCGGTGTCTACATCACCGTGACGCGGTAAACACGACTCCCACCAGCGCGGACATCAGTAGTGACTCGGCGCGGAGCTGCCAGGTCGTCAAGCAATCCCGTCGTCCTAGATCAAGAGGTAGTGATCGAAATCTTGGATGTTGAGTTCCAACGCTCCGAACCCACTATGGAGTACGAACTGCTGAAACGCGCTCCCGATCGGGAAATCTCGGCTAGAACCAACCCTTCTTACCCACCACGTACGTTGCGACAAACTCGTCATCACTCTTCGTGAGATAGATGATGCCTTCAATGAGTCCGATAATGCCCCAGATGATGCCGGCAAACCCACATGTGAAGAGAGTCGTCAGAAGCATGATGAGTCCCTGCGCGGTGTAACCGAGCACGAACTTGTGTACACCAATGGCGCCGAGAAGTATCCCGCAAACTCCCGCAGGAACCTTCTTGGAAGCGTCACCTCTGCGTGGTGGAGTTGAAGGTGGATCAAATTCTGGACCTGGAAACGTCATGATGTTCTCCTTGCTGAGTCAATTGAGACTATCTCACACCTGGTACAACAGACAAATATCCACTTCGTGCCTCACGCAACTAGGTTTCTGCCGACCGTGTAGAGGACAATTACCGACAGAGTAATCAAGGCAACTCTCTGCTGCTGACGCCAGCACGAGGTACACAGTGACTTGAAACGTCTTGGTGAGACGATTCCAACTAGCCCCGAAGACACGAAGGCAACCACTACCGCAAATAGAAGGGGGTTATGTTTGGCACCCCCTGCAAAGTCGCCACTACCGATGGCACTAAGACAACGCGTCGACCCGCATCCTGGACACTGGAAGCCCGTGAGGGTTCGTATCGGACAATCAAGAGAAACATATGATTCTGCGAGACGTCCCGCGACTGTAAGGATGCTGGCCTGCACTCCAACCGCCATTACAAAGAAACTCCTGCGCTCCGGCAACTCAAGCCTCATACCAATTGCCAAACCACACTCACGAGTACAGCAAGGAGGATCACTCCTCCAACTACGTCTGAGTAGTAGAGCTTCGAGAGTCCTGGAGCTCGCTCACCGAGCGTGAATTGAAGGTTCTGCATCTTTGAAAAGAATCCCAGGATTGCCACGACGAGTGCCAGAAATGACGAGACAAGAACGATGTACAGCTGCGGCTCAACGGAGACAGCGGTCCATCGCTCCAGCTTTGCCGGAACAATCCAGTTCATGAGGCTTCCTCCCGCCCACACAAACATCGCGTACATCGCAACCACCAGCGAGATGACAACCGTCAACCCACTCGCGACGGAGATGACCAGTGATCGATTGACCATCAGTGCACCGATCCAGAGGCCCACAGAAAGCCAAATTCCTAGCACCACCAAGCCGCTTCCGTAGAGCGCATCGCCTGCGACTTGTGCCTGTACTGCAGAGCCTTCAGTTCCGAGACGTATCCACTCTGAACTCATGGTCACCGCAATCGCAGCCATCGGGACTAGTGCCGCGATTGGGAGAGCAGGAACAGACGTTGAAGGGGTATAAGTGCGAAATGGTTCGAGCTGCCTCACTACCGTAAACGCGAGCGACAGGCTCGCGACCACAGTGACAACCACACCAGGGCCCTGACTCAGCGTTGCTTTTGCCAGGTCAAGGCCTGCGACGTTTACACGTGGAATGAGTGACCAAAGAATGGTGAGCAGCATTCCTGAGATAGCCGCTATCCAACCGAGCGTCGCAACGCCAAGGCTCATGATGGTCATACCAGTAAGGCGTTTGAAGATTCCAATGATTGCTCCTACCAGCACAACGAAGACGATGGTCATGATTACCGCTATACCCCCGCGAAGATCAGAGAGGTTATAGACGCGTTCGTTGCCGCTAAACGTTCTGACAGTAATCCACGGCATCGCACTCCCCCGTATGACGAGCACGGCGAGCGCGACAGGTAATAAAAGTCGAGGCTGGAGAAGTGATTGGCCGGAGTTCATGCAAATGGATCGTCAACAAACTCTGTTGACAAAGTCGAAACTGCAGGGAGGAACTCCGCAGCCGTCGGATTACGAGACTCGAGAACTCCAATCATGACGGTGACGATGAAGCCAAGTGGACCGAGTATTGCCCCGACCAAACTGACAGTTCGTAGCGGTAGGTCAAAGAAAGATCCAACCACCACAGTCAAACCCATCCAGCCCAAGATCCACACTGCAGTCATGCCAAAGATGGCGATGTAAGTGAAGAATCCAGTAATCACATCACACGGGCGACGACGTATCGCCAGCATCGGTTGCGACTTGGCTTGCTGCTATCTCC
>DAIOTI010000311.1:0-2338 GCA_036752105.1 Ilumatobacteraceae bacterium
GGTCAGCACTGGATGGAGAAGGGTGAGCACGCCCTTGTGGTGTACGACGACCTGTCGAAGCAGGCCGAGGCCTACCGTCAATTGTCGCTCTTGCTGCGCCGTCCACCAGGTCGTGAGGCGTACCCAGGCGACGTCTTTTACTTGCACTCACGCCTTCTCGAGCGTGCCGCAAAGTTGAGTGACGAAAATGGCGCAGGTTCATTGACTGCCTTGCCGGTCATCGAAACCAAAGCCGGTGACGTGTCTGCATACATCCCGACGAACGTCATTTCCATCACCGACGGTCAGGTGTATCTGCAGGACAACCTCTTCAAGTCCGGTGTGCGTCCCGCCGTCGACGTGGGCATTTCGGTGTCGCGCGTGGGTGGTGCAGCACAGACCAAAGCCATGAAGAGCGTGTCCGGAACTCTGAAGCTCGATCTTGCACAGTTCCGTGAACTTGAAGCATTCGCCACTTTCGGTTCAGAACTCGACGCCGTGTCCAAGGCACAGCTCGAACGTGGATATCGACTGGTCGAGCTCTTGAAGCAGCCGTTGAACAGCCCGATGCCGGTCGAAGAACAAGTCGTGTCAATCTTTGCAGGAACCAAGGGTCACCTCGACGACATTCCGGTCGCTGACGTTCGTCGTTTCGAGAGCGAACTACTCGAGTACGTGCGCGCACGCCACGGCTCGATGCTCGCGACGTTGCGTAGCGACACAAAGGCCGACGTACCTGCCGACTTGGGTGACATCGTGAAGACCTTCAAAGCGCAATTCAAAGTTTCTGGTGCGACGACCGGCAAGTCCGACGTCGACGCAGCTGAAATCGGCGACGCCAAGAGCAACAAGACACTGGCAACGGAGTGATCTAAGTGGCTGGAGGTCAGGAACGAATCCTGCGCGGGCGAATTCGCTCGGTGCAGGCGACGAAGAAAATCACGCGAGCGATGGAACTCATTGCTGCGTCGCGCATCGTCAAGGCTCAGCAGCGAGTTGCTGCGGCTGTGCCGTATTCCGACCTCATCACCGAAGTCGTCAAGGACCTCGCTGCGGCGGGTGCAGGGAAGGACAAGCCGTTTCTCGCCGGTCGCCCCGAAGTGAAGCGCATCTGCTTCGTGCCGATCGCGGCAGATCGTGGCCTCTGTGGTGGCTATAACTCGGGCGTACTTCGCGCAACCGAAGGTGAGATCAAAGCCGACACTGGTGGGGCCGTGGAACACATCGTGGTTCCTGTCGGTCGCAAAGCAGAAGGGTATTTCCGCTTCCGTGGTTACAACCTCGGACAGGGTTTCGCCGGGTTCACCGACAACCCGCCGTACTCGGCGGCCAAGGAAATCGGTGAATACGTCGTCGACATGTTCGTCAAGGGTGAAGTCGACAAAGTCGTTCTCATCTACACCCGTTTCATCTCTGCCGGCTCGCAAGAAGTCGTCATCCGCCCGCTCGTACCCCTCGACAAAGGAGTGGTCGAAGGAGGCGACGGCAAGAACGCTGCGGGTGCGGACTACGAGTACGAACCGGATCCCGATCTCATTCTCGACACGCTGCTTCCGCGGTATGTCGAGGCGCGCGTGTATGCAGCACTGTTGAACGCAGCTGCTTCTGAACACGCATTCCGCCAGCGTGCCATGAAGTCGGCCACTGACAATGCGGAAGAACTCATCAAGAACCTCTCGCGCATCATGAACCGTGCACGTCAGGACTCGATCACCACCGAGATCATGGAGATCGTCGGTGGTGCCGAGGCACTGGCGGGCGATGACGATTCGGCACCACGCCGTGTCGAGTACGTCATGGCAGATGCGAACCAAACCGGCGGACGAGTCTGAGCAGGAGAATGCAATGACCATGACAGACACCAACACCCAACAAGACGGCCGAGTCGTCGCAATCGCGGGACCGGTCATCGACGTCGAGTTTCCTCGTGGCTCGCTGCCCGAGTTGAACTCGGCGTTGCAGTTCCCCGTCGATGTCGACGGCAAGCCGAACGTGATTCTTGCGGAAGTGGCCCAGCAACTCGGTCACAGCCGCGTGCGCGCGGTGTGTTTGAAGCCGACCGACGGTCTGCGTCGTGGCACGCCGGTGAAGAACACCGGTCACGGCATTCAAGTGCCAGTCGGCAACAAGACGCTCGGACACGTGTGGAACGTGTGGGGCGACGTGCTCGACGGCGATCCGAAGGATTTCGAAAATGTCGAGCGTTGGGACATTCACCGTCCAGCCCCTGCATTCGACACGCTTGAGCCGTCGAAGCGTATGTTCGAAACAGGTATCAAGGTCATCGACTTGCTCACCCCGTACCTCGCCGGTGGAAAGATCGGTCTGTTCGGTGGTGCCGGAGTCGGCAAGACCGTTC
>DAIOTI010000312.1:0-2321 GCA_036752105.1 Ilumatobacteraceae bacterium
GAAGATCTTCGGACCAACTCGCGACTGGGAGTGCTACTGCGGCAAGTACAAGCGTGTCCGTTTCAAGGGCATCATCTGTGAGCGTTGTGGTGTCGAAGTCACGCGCTCAAAGGTGCGTCGTGAGCGCATGGGACACATCGAGTTGTCTGCGCCCGTCGTTCACATCTGGTACCTGCGCGGCACACGTTCATGGTTGGCATATCTTCTCGGTGGCCTCGAGCCGAAGGAAGAGTTGAAGGCCAAGCAACTCGAAAAGGTCATCTACTTCGCTGCATACCTCGTCACTGCGGTCGATGCCGACAGTCGTCATGAGGCGTTGCCGCAGCTCGAGAAGGATTTCCTCGAAGAGTGCGACGCCATCATCAAAGACCGCGACAAGTCCGTCGCCAAGCGTCTCAAAGAGTTCGAAGCTGAACTGAAGTCCATGGAGAAAGAGGGCGCGAAGGACACCGACATCCGCGCACGTCAGCGCGCGATGGACAAGGAAGAGCAGAGCCTCCGCGATCGCTTCGACCAGGAACTCGACGTCGCCAAGCGCGCATGGGAAGAGTTCAAGGACCTGCACCCGCGCAAGATCATCGAAGATGAAGTGTTGTGGCGCGAGCTTCGTGACCGTTACGACGAGTATTTCGAAGGCGGAACCGGCGCCGACGCCATCAAGTCACTCATCGAGGGTCTCGACTTCGACGAAGAAGAAGTGAAGTTGCGCGACGCCATCGAAAATGGTCTACGTGGCAAGCCTTTGTCGGCGCAGCGTAAGCAGAAGGCCATCAAGCGTCTGAAGATCGTCGCTTCGTTCAACCAGCGTGACGAGTCCGGTCGCCGTGTCAACAGCCCTGGCGCAATGATTCTCGACGCCATTCCGGTCATTCCACCGGAACTGCGTCCGATGGTGCAGCTCGACGGTGGTCGTTTCGCGACCTCCGACTTGAACGACCTGTACCGCCGGGTCATCAACCGCAACAATCGTCTCAAGCGACTGCTTGATCTGGGTGCGCCAGAAATCATCGTCAACAACGAAAAGCGCATGCTGCAAGAAGCAGTCGACGCGTTGTTCGACAACGGTCGTCGTGGTCGCCCGGTCACTGGTCCCGGCAACCGTCCGTTGAAGTCGTTGTCCGACATGTTGAAGGGCAAGCAAGGTCGCTTCCGCCAGAACTTGCTCGGAAAGCGCGTCGACTACTCGGGTCGTTCGGTCATCGTGGCCGGCCCGACACTTCGTCTCCACCAGTGCGGTCTGCCGAAGTTGATGGCGCTCGAGCTGTTCAAGCCCTTCGTCATGAAGCGTCTCGTCGACCTCGAGTTGGCACAGAACATCAAGAACGCGAAGCGCATGGTCGAGCGTCGTCGTCCGCAAGTGTGGGACGTGCTCGAAGATGTCATCAAGGAACACCCAGTTCTTCTGAACCGCGCGCCAACGCTCCACCGTCTCGGTATTCAGGCGTTCGAGCCGGTGCTCGTCGAAGGCAAAGCCATCCAAATTCACCCGCTCGTGTGTACGGCGTTCAACGCTGACTTCGACGGTGACCAGATGGCCGTCCACTTGCCGCTGTCGGCAGAGGCGCAGGCCGAAGCTCGCGTGCTCATGTTGTCGGCGAACAATATTTTGTCGCCGGCATCGGGTCGCCCAATCGTCACCCCGACGCAGGACCTCATCATCGGTGGTTTCTATCTCACCGAACATGTGGCTGGCGCGAAGGGTGAAGGCAAGGTCTTCCGTCATCGTTGGGAAGTACTTCGTGCACTCGACGAAGGTGCGGTCACGCTGCACACTGCCATCAAGGTCGTCGAGCGTGTCAACGGAGTGCGCGGCGAGTTTGAAACCACTCCTGGTCGACTGTTGTTCGAAGAAGCGTTACCGGCTGACTATCCCGCACGATTCGGTCACATCACCGCTCCTATCAAGAAGCGTGAGATGGGTCTCATCGTCGAGCGCTTGTCCGATCACTATCCGAAGTCAGACATTGCTCAAGCTCTGGACGACATCAAGGCTGTTTGCTACCGCTACGCATCTCAGTCAGGTCTGACTGTGTCGATCGACGACGTGAAGACGCCGAAGACCAAGCGCAGCATCCTCGACGGTTACGAGAAGCAAGCTGACAAGGTCGAAACACAGTTCCGCCGCGGCATCATCACCGATGGTGAGCGCCGTCAGCAAGAAGTGCGCATCTGGTCGGATGCCACCAATGACGTGATGGGTGCGATGCAGCAGTCGTTTAAGAACGACCGCTTCAACCCGATCGACATGATGGTCGGCTCGGGCGCGCGCGGCAACATGACCCAGCTGCGTCAGATCGCCGGCATGCGCGGTCTCGTGGCCA
>DAIOTI010000313.1:0-2319 GCA_036752105.1 Ilumatobacteraceae bacterium
GTGCTCACTCGTCGTAGCACGAAGTTGAACAACCACCGAGGTGAAATTTCCTTTCCAGGTGGGCGAGTGGAAGACGGCGAAAACCATGAAAGTGCCGCGTTGCGTGAGGCCCATGAGGAGATTGCGCTTCCACCGCATCACGTGCGCACACTTGGCGTGCTCGACTTGGTGACCACCAGAGTGAGCAACAGCACCATCACACCAATTGTGGGTGCGGTCGAGAACGAGCCCGCATTCACCCCACATGCCGCCGAAGTCGAGCGAATTCTCACTCTTCCGCTCACTGAGCTTGTGCGCACGGACACATATCGACACGAGTTCTGGACCACACCGTTCGGTGAAATCACGATTCACTTTTTCGAATTGGATGACGAGACGGTGTGGGGTGCGACCGGAAACTTGCTCGCACAGCTCATCGACGCCGTCACTCGCTAGGGGCCCGCATAGGCGCGCACGGTTCGGTAGAACACCAACGCCCAACCACGACATATGAGACGGTCTCTCGTGGGCCGACGTGAACAACTCGACCGCATGTCGGCAAGGAACTTGTCGTCGATGTGCCGCCGCGTGGGTGCATCCCACCAGATGCCACCGTCGATGCGGGAGAAATTGCGATAGCCGAAGTCGTGGCGTCGACAAGCGTTGGTGAAGTCGAAACTGCGACCTGTGCCACCCACGAGTGGCGCCGAGCAGCCGTCACTTGTCCAGTCAAGACGTGGATCGCGTTCGCCTCCGTCGGCCGCTGTGATGAAGTGTGCGAGAGGAGTGGAAAACACCAGCCGGCGCACCAATGACAACGCATCGCCTGATTGCCGAGGTTCCGCCACACCAAAGGCGGCGAACAGCAGCGAAATGAGAATTGGGAACATCGGGCATTCCTTTCCGACACATCGCGAAGTGTGTGTCGTGTTCGGTCACTTGCCCGAATGTGTGTGCGGTTCAGCCCTTCAGGCAGCGCAACAACTGGGCCATCTCGACCGCCCCGACGGCAGCTTCGTCGCCCTTGTTGTCGATTCCGGGTCCGCTGCGGTCGCGAGCCTGCTGTTCGGTGTCGACAGTGAGAACGCCGAACATGATCGGCACTCCGGTGGCTAGCTGGGCGTCTTGAATGCCACGTGCAGCTTCGCCTGCGACGAAGTCGAAATGTGCAGTGTCTCCACGAATCACGCAGCCGAGGCAGATGACCGCGTCGACCTTGCCACTTGATGCCATGGCTTTGGCTGCGAGTGGGGCTTCGAATGCACCTGGTACCCATGCCTCCATCACGTCGGTGTCCGCAACGTTCAGCCGCGAAAGTCCGCGACGTGCTCCGTCCCGCAATGCCGAGACGATGTGGTCGTTGAAGCGCGCTGCAACGATGCCGATGCGAAGACCTGCACCGTCGAGTGTCGGGCCACTTCCTGTAGAGCCTGCTCGTGTCATGAGTTCTCCTTTGTCGAGGTGTTGTCGTCTGTGAATTCAATGAGATGTCCCATGCGCTCACGCTTCGTGCGCAGGTACGCCTCGTTCTCTGGTGTCGGAACAGTATTGAGAGGAACGCGGTCGACCACAGTTAGTCCGTAACCACCGAGACCACCGTATTTCGAGGGATTGTTGGTCATCAGGCGAAGTTGATTGACACCTAGATCAGCGATGATCTGTGCGCCAATTCCATATTCGCGAGAGTCGACTGGTAGGCCCAATTGCAAATTCGCGTCGACGGTGTCGAGGCCTTCATCTTGCAACGAATATGCACGAATCTTGTGGCCGATTCCGATGCCACGACCTTCATGTCCGCGCAAGTACACCACCACACCGCGACCCGCTTTGGCAACGAGGGACATTGCACTTTCCAACTGTGGCCCGCAATCACATCGTCGCGAGGAGAACACGTCACCGGTGAGGCATTCGCTATGTACACGAACAAGCACGGGGTTGCCGTCACTGACGTCGCCCTGAACGAAAGCCAAATGTTCGACCTGGTCGATCGTGCTGCGGTAGGCGACACAGGTGAAATCACCGAAGTCGGTCGGCACTTTGGCTTCGCCTACTCGTTCGACGAGGCGTTCATGACGGCGGCGGTACTGGATGAGCTCTGCAATGGAAGACAACAAGAGTCCGTGTTCAGAACAGAACTTTCGCAGCTCGGGAAGTCGCATCATGGTTCCGTCATCATTCTGAATTTCACAGATGACGCCGGCCGGCGAGCAACCAGCAAGTCGTGCGAGGTCGACAGCAGCCTCGGTGTGTCCGGCGCGCTTCAGCACACCACCTTGTCGTGCACGCAAGGGGAAGATGTGCCCTGGCCGTGCGAACTCGGCGAAGCCGACCGTGCCATCG
>DAIOTI010000314.1:0-2305 GCA_036752105.1 Ilumatobacteraceae bacterium
GAAGAACCACAGGATCATGATGAGGTGCCTCGGTGAGCGCACACGACGATGCTCGGAGGGAAGAGCGTCGATTCCTGCTCGACTCACTTCGAGACCTCGAACGCGAACGTCAAGCAGGTGACATCGGTGATGACGACTTCGAGACCCTGCGCGACGACTACACCGCACGAGTTGCTCTGCTCACGAAGCAGTTAGAAGACCAAGGTGGCCGCCGAGAGAATTCTGGGCACCGCTGGGGTCGGCGAACTGTGTCCGCGCTCATTGTGGTTCTGGTCGGACTGGCTGCCGGTTGGTTGGTGGCGGACAACAGCGGACAACGACTTCCAGGGCAAAGCCTCACAGGCGGAATTGAGCAGAGCACTGCGACGTTGCTGTCGCAGGCGCGACTTCTGAATTTCAACGACCCGGCACAAGCCATCACCTTGTACACCGAGGTTTTGAAGGTCGAACCGGACAACCCTGAGGCCCTCACGTATCGTTCGTGGTTACTTGCTCTGTCATCTCGGGAAGCGTCCGAGGACATCAAGAAAGTCGCACTTGCGACGGCGCTCACCGACATCACCCGTGCCATCGAGATCGACGACACGTACACCGATGCCTATTGCTTGTTGGGCATCATCAACTTTAGGTTTCTCGACGATGCCGAACTCGCAAAACCACCACTCGACAAGTGCCTGGCAGGGAATCCACCACACGAAGTTCTCGGATTGGTGAATACGATTGTCGCGCAGGTGAACGCAGCGGTCGCTGGGAAGTGACAATCAATCGACAGCCGGTGGCGGTACGTAGTCCGCATGTGAGAATCGGCCGCTAGAACGGTGCAGCAGATAAGCAGAGCCCTTCTTCAAGCTCCTTGGACCATCTATCGTCAAGCCTCGTCGAACTAAGGCGTCGAGCGTCGCTGGAATGACGTCACCATGGCTGCACAGAACGGCACCGTCGGTGACATGGTCGAGCAGTGAGAGAGTGACTTCGAATGGTGTGTCCTCGGCGAGGCGCGTATCGACTGTCACGGGAAGGCCGGTTGCTTCAGCCAGCGGCTCGAGAGTCTGAACACAACGTAGGTATGGACTGGATAGCAGTTCGGTGATGCCGATTGGTCGCAGAACTGCGACCAGTCCTGTCGCCTGGCTCTGCCCCTTTGGCGACAATGGCCTCACTTTGTCGTCGTCGGTCCAGGCACTTCGTGAACCAGCATGGGCATGTCGAACGAACGCAACCACCATGTCCGCAGGGTACCCCGCGAGTCACGAGACACCGACAGATTCCACCTGAGTTCACCCAGACGTCAAGCCCCGTCCACATTTCGCAGGCAATAGTCTCATCGTGACGAGTGCACGAGGTGTCGCAACTACAGAAGTCAGAAAGAGCTTCATCAGACGGAGTCATCAACTCCATGTCAAGCGCCGAGACGTCCTTCGAATGCGAGGTGTGAAGCTGCTGCTTGCCGGACAAGCGTGCGGTCAAGTCGGTGATGCGGTCGTGTCCCTCGTGGCTGCACAAATGCTGCTCTTTGCCAACGACCAGGAGTCGATGAAGTCGTCACTACTGTCGTCAATCGGATTCATGCTCCCAGTCATGCTCCTCATCGGACCAGTAGCAGGCATCATCGTCGATAGATACAACCGTCGTCACATTCTCGTTGCTGGCCATTGCGCGAGGGGTGCGCTCGCACTTCTCTTGATGATCTGTTTGTCTGCTTCACATCTTGAGTTGGCGCTGGTGTGCTTGGCGATGATGCTCGGAACAACTCGAGTCTTATACAGCGCACGAACAGCAAGCGTCGTGCATTTCGTGCGAAAGCATGAGCTTCCGGCAATCGATTCAATGTCATTCATTCTCGGTATGGCATCGGGTTTAGTGGGAGGAGGCGTTGCAGCTCTTCTGCTCGACCTGAATTGGTACCTTGCACTGTTGGTCGCCGCTCTGTTGCAGTTCTTTGCGGGCCGTCTGTTCACCTCAATCGACATCGACCAATTCGCTTTTCATTCGGTTCGAACACCTCGGTCGTTCAGCGGTATGCGGGAACAACTTCTGGCATCAAAAATCAGGTTTGCGATCGGATCTACAGCCTCATTGAGACTCTTGCTCGGGTTGACCGTGGCTTCAGTCGCTCTTCATGTCGGAAATCGTCTCTCGCTTGAAGCGGTCGGTTTTGCGTTGCTGTTGGCCCTCATCTCAACTGGCAACTTCCTGGGCTCGCTCACAGCTGAGTGGTTTGTCGAGAGATTCCGTCGGCGATCGATTGCAGTTCTCGCTTCGGCGTCATCGGCAGTCTCCATAATGGTGGGGCAGGTCATTGGAT
>DAIOTI010000315.1:0-2295 GCA_036752105.1 Ilumatobacteraceae bacterium
GCCCAGATCAGCCAATGGCGGACGGCCGAGTCGAGCTACTGTGACTCATCGTCACAGGAGCTCGACTCATGAATCACATAACCCCAGTGTTCATTGAGTCTTTCACACGCAGTATTCGTGATTCCAAATAACCACACCATCTTCGAGGGCACCTCAGAGATCCAGCAGCTGGTGATCGCCCGTGCGATCTCTGGCTTGCGTATCGAATAACTAGCTCAAGTGCAGGTCAGAAGTCGTCATCGACCTCTGGCATGTCGCCTTCGGAGAGCTCGGGTACGCCGTGCTTTGTTCGCAGCTGTTCCATGGCCCTGATGGGAACGTTCAATTTCTTGAAACGTGTGCCGTCAGTTCCGATGCTGTCGATTTTGTCTGTCAACTTGCCGAATTGATCTTTTACGTCGTCGACGGCCTTGACATAGTTCTGCCACTCTTTGTTGAACTTGGCGATCTGCTGCATGATTGAAGCGGCGGTCTGTTCCGTATGAAAGCTGTCGGTTGCTTGGCGGATGACCGAGAGAAACGAATACAACGCCAGTGGTGAACACATGACCACTTTCTTGGTGAGTGCATAGTCGATCATGGCGGGGTCTGCCTCGTGAACGAAGCCCGAGATGCTCTCGTTCGGCAAGAACATGAGCACGTAGTCGAGAGCTTCTTCCTTGGCATTGAGCACGTAGTCGCGCTTCGCGAGGGCATCGATATGACCCTTCACAGCCTTGACGAATTCTGTTTTTGCCTGCTGGCGAAGTGCGTCGTTATCGGCGTTGAAGTGCTCTGCGTAGCGATCGAGTGGGAACTTGACGTCCATGAACAAAACGCGGCTCGGGGGCATGAGGAACTTGTAGTCGGGACGCCCGCCGACGCTGTTCACATCTTGCTTTGCGTAATTCACTCCTTCGATGAAACCGACGGCGCGCAACATGTCTTCGACGACACGCTCTCCCCATTGGCCACGCTTCTGGGAGCTCGAGAGAATTTCGTTGAGATTGTCGGTGCGTCGCGTGAGGGCTTCGACAGCCTTGCCGACGTTGTCATATTGGGAGTTGTTGGTTTGCCTCAGGTTCTGGAGTTCTTTTGAGAGCTCGTCGAGTCGGGAACTCATTTGGCTCGAGAGGTTCTGCAAAGTGGTGTCGATGACCTGTGCGCGGGTGCCGAGCTGCTCGCCACCAGCGGTGGCAATTTTCTCGGCAGCAATGCGAATTGATTCCTCGCGGTCGGCACGGGCACGTTCGCTCAATTTGTCCATTGCCGAAGCGACAGTGGAGTTGACCGACTCTTGCACGGTGCGCGACAACTCTGTGGCGATGTCGGCTTTGAGCGATTGAGTGTCGATTGTGCTCTGCAAAGACGAGTCGACGTGTTGTTGGCTGGATGACCGCCATGCTTGATATGCCACTAAGGCAAATGCGCAGACGATGAGAGCGATACTCACAGGTTCCATGGAGAGAAGGGTAGGCGAGGGGTGTGCCGGGGTGGCTCACACGAGCTTGTCGAGTGCATCCTGAGCGCCGGCGGCTATTTCACTGGGTGCCAACGTGTGGAGCAGATCATCGTTGAACACCTCGACCTGTACATCGACCATCGGGTTGTTGCGGATTGCCGCTGCGACGATGTCCTGGAGGGGCAATGAACCGTGTCCAGGTAACTGGCGATGTGAGAACGGCGACGTCGTGCTCGACGGTGAGTCCGACTTGTCGCAGAGCTGCACCGCGTGAATGAGCCCTTGTGGAACACGTTGAAGATCACTCGGCGACGCTCCGGATGTCGAGAGATGCCACGCATCTACCAACAGACGAAGGTTTGGTCGAGCACTCGTCGTGACAACGTGAAGTGCATCATCAAGAGACGATATTCCGGTACTTGGAATGAATTCGACGGTCGCTAGCAATCCATGACTACTTGCACGTGTTGCGAGAGAGTCGACCGAGGATGCGAGTTCGTCAAGGTCGTGTGGTCGACCAAGAAAGTGGGCGACGTTCACGGACCGAGCTCCCAGCGCGACGGCGGAATCGAACACGTCGTCTGCATCGTGGCTGAGGAACACGCGAAGCTGTTCAGCTACTTCATCTGCGTCACGCAAGCCAGGAAGTGGCGAGATGACCGGCTCGACGCATTCCACCCGTATGCCAGTCAAGTGACACAGGTCGACCAGCTGTTTACGGTTCTTACGAATCTCGACTCCATGTTGCACCACGGATGCCGTGACGGCTGCAAAGCCGGCGCGGTCAGCAACAGAGATCAATTCTGCAAGGGATAGATGACGAAGCGTTCCCCAGCACAGCGTGTGACGCCGCG
>DAIOTI010000316.1:0-2284 GCA_036752105.1 Ilumatobacteraceae bacterium
CGACGATCGTCGCAGCGTGTGCACAACCGACGAGGACTTCTACAAGTGGACACAGTGGATCTTTCTTCAGATTCACGGTTCATGGTTCGACACCAATGCACGGCGCGCGCGACCCATCCATGAACTGATCGATGAGTTCGACAGTGGTCGTCGATCGACGCCAGATGGACGCTCGTGGGCAGACCTGAACCAGGGTGAGCGCGCCGACATTCTTGACTCACATCGCCTCGTTTATCTGTCCGACGCACCGGTCAATTGGTGCCCAGGTCTCGGCACCATCCTCGCGAATGAAGAAGTCACCGCCGACGGACGAAGCGACATCGGCAACTATCCGGTGTTCAAGCGCAACATGCGCCAGTGGACAATGCGCATCACTGCATACGCCGACCGACTCATCGATGACCTAGACCGTCTCGACTGGCCAGAGCCGATCAAGTTGATGCAACGCAATTGGATCGGGCGTAGCGAAGGCGCACGCGTTCGATTCGCTACACAAGTCGGAGACATCGAGGTTTTCACCACCAGGCCTGACACGTTGTTCGGGGCCACATTCATGGTGTTGTCTCCCGAGCATCCACTCGTCGATTCATTGACGACCATCGAGCAACGCACCGTCGTCAATCGCTACCGTACGGAAGCGGCCGCATCTGACGAGACCGCACGTATGGACGACGCTCGCGAAAAGACCGGGGTCTTCACGGGCGCGTACGCCACCAACCCCGTCAATGGTGCGCAAATTCCGGTGTGGATTGCCGATTACGTGCTGATGGGTTACGGCACAGGCGCCATCATGGCAGTGCCATCAGGTGATCAGCGCGACTTCGACTTCGCTCGACGGTTCGAACTTCCGATCGTCGCCACGCAGATGCCCCCAGATTCTTGGTTCGAGCAGCACGGCATCGAACCGAGCGTGTCGTGCGACACGTGGCCCGAGGCATTCGTCGGCGAAGGCACATACGTGAATTCAGTGAACAGCGAGGTGTCACTCGACGGCCCGCGTTCGATGGCAGATGCAAAGAGTCTCATCAACAACTGGCTTGCCGAGCACAAGTTGGGCGAACCGACTGTCACATACAAACTTCGTGACTGGTTGTTCTCCCGTCAGCGTTATTGGGGTGAGCCGTTTCCCATCGTCTACGACGAACACGGTCGAGCACATGCCGTACCAATGAGTGAACTTCCGGTCTTGTTGCCCGAGCTCGATGATTTCCGACCTCAAGCTCTCGATGCCGATGACGCCGAGACAGAACCCATTCCCCCGCTTGCCCGCGTCGAACATTGGCGCACTGTCACCCTCGACTTGGGCGACGGACCACGCAGTTATCGTCGCGAAGTGAACGTCATGCCGCAATGGGCCGGCAGTTGCTGGTACGAGGTGCGCTATCTCGACCCGACGAACACGACGTCCTTCGTCGACTCAGACGTGGAGAAGTACTGGATGGGGCCAAGCGCACCTGGTCACACGGGCGGTGTCGACCTGTACGTCGGTGGTGTCGAACATGCGGTGTTGCACCTCTTGTACTCACGCTTTTGGCACAAAGTGCTCTACGACCTCGGCCACGTGTCAAGCGAAGAACCGTTCCACCGTTTGTTCAACCAGGGCTACATCCAGGCGTATGCGTACCGCGACGCACGTGGACAAGCCGTTCCTGCCAACGAGGTGGTCGAAGCAAACGGCTCGTACTCGTGGAATGGCGAAGTGGTCACCCGAGAGTACGGGAAGATGGGAAAGAGCCTGAAGAACATCGTGACCCCCGACGAGATGTACGACGAATATGGCGCCGACACGTTCCGCTTGTACGAGATGTCCATGGGTCCACTCGAGGTGTCTCGCCCGTGGAACACACGCGATGTCGTCGGAATGCAGCGGTTCCTGCAACGGTTCTGGCGAAACGTCGTGGACGAAGACACTGGTGCGTGCAAAGCACAAGATGTCAGTTGTTCACACGAGCTTCGTCGACATCTCCACAAGTGCATCGCCGGGGTCGACCACGACATGGACGGCTTGAAGTTCAACACCGCCATCTCGAAGTTGATCGAGTTGAACAACGAGCTCACCCAGTGGGTCAATGCAGGCAACGCCACCCCACGCGAGATCGTCGAGCCGATGGTGCAGATGATCACCCCTCTCTGTCCCCACTTCGGTGAAGAACTGTGGCGGCGGCTCGGCCACGAGGAGTCGATCACTTTCGTGCCCTTCCCCGTCGCTGATCCAGCGTTACTCGTCAGCGACACCATCGAGCTGACCGTGCAGATCAACGGCACGGTTCGCTCTCGCTTGACT
>DAIOTI010000317.1:0-2278 GCA_036752105.1 Ilumatobacteraceae bacterium
TGGATGCTGATGGGCGACATCGTCAGCATCGGCGACGATGGCTACCTGCGCGTCGAGGGTCGCAAATCCGACTTCATTATTCGTGGTGGGAAGAACATCAGCGCGCGAGTGGTGGAAGAACAAGTCGCGACACACCCGGCTGTGGCGCTGTCGGCGGCAGTTGCTGTGCCTGATGAAGTGTTCGGTCAGCGAGTAGGCGTGTATGTGGTGTTCCACAACGGTCGTACGGCCACTGAGGTCGAACTTCTCGCGCATCTCGATGCACAGGGCTATTCGAAGGAGTACTTCCCGGAGTACTTCATCATCGTGGACTCGTTGCCAATGGCCTCAGGCGGCAAAGTTGCGAAGGGGACTCTCAAAGACGACGTGCTGAAACGGCATGGCGAGGGATCGCTCCATCGAGTCGGAACTAAGTGACGAGACAGACCAGGTGCACTCACATTGCAAATTTGTGGCCGCTATTGCACGAAGTCGCTAAACAAACAAGACTGACGGCATTCGATCCGTCGGACGTGTTTGCGTATTGACGAAGTAGAGCGGGGAGGTCGACATGGATGAGCCAAGGGGTGGCGCAGCCGCATGGATGCCAGCGTCGATGCCAGGTGTCGGTCAATCGCTTTCTGACGAGCAAGTGCTCGCGCTCGCACTTCGACATCTCGACGATCTCGGGTTCTGCGAGAACCTGTCGGGCCACATCACATGGCAGCGTGAAGGCACAGACACCATGTTGGTGAACCCGTGGGGTTTGTGGTGGGGCGAGACGAAGGCAAGTGACATTCTCGAGATCGATGCGACGGGGAAAGTGCTCCGTGGCAAGTGGGACGTGACTCCCGCATTCCATCTGCACACCGAGCTGCACAAAGCTCGACCAGATGCTCGAGTGGTCATCCACAATCATCCGATTTATTGTTCGGTTCTTGCCGCTATCGGAGTGTTGCCCGAAATAGTTCACCAGAATTCCGCGATCATCATGGACGAGATGGTGATGGTGCACGAGTACGACGGCGAGCTGAACACACCCACAGTTGCAGCAGAACTTGTTCGCCACATTGGTGATGCATCCGTCGCAGTGCTGGCGAGTCACGGAGTGGTCGTCACTGCTCCCACGATGGAGGAGGGGCTCTACAAGGCCGCACAATTCGAGCGGGCATGTGAGATCTATTGGAAAGTGCTTCAAACCGGTCAGAAGCCTCTTCCGATTCCAGCCGAACCGATGAAGGGCATCAAAGCATCGCAAGTTGAACGCGCGAGTTACGCGTACTTCGACGGAGCAGTGCGGCCCATCATCGCCAACGAACCAGACGTTCTGAATTAAGGAGACCACCATGGCGCTGTCATTCGACGACCTCACGACCAATGCAACATTCACCAAGAATGTCAAAGGGAAAGTGACCTTCTTGCCCGAGCCCGACCGCGCAAAGCGGCACTACATGGTCATCTCTTGTGATGATCATGTGGTCGAGCCACCGAACACTTTCGAAGGTCGAATTCCTGCCAAGTTCGGTGATCGCACCCCGCACGTGATCACCAAGGAAGATGGCTCGGAGACTTGGGTGGTGGACGGTCTCGAATTGCCGAACGTCGGCTTCAACGCCGTGGTCGGGCGACCAGTCGACGAATTCAGTTTCGACCCGACTCGTTTCGAACATATGCGTCGTGGAGCTTGGGATGTCAACGCGCGAGTGAAAGACATGGATCTGAACGGCATCTATTCGTCATTGTGCTTTCCGTCGTTCATTCCGGGTTTTGCTGGTCAACGGCTCTACCAAATCACCAAAGATGTCGAACTCTCGAAGGCCATGACGCGCGCTTGGAACGATTGGATGTTGGAAGAGTGGTGTGGAAGTGCTCCTGGTCGGTTTATCCCGATGCAGCTCCCCATTTGGTCTGACCCCAAGGAAGCAGCGGAGGAAGTCCGCAAGAACGCAGCTCGCGGGTTCCGCGCACTGTCGTTCTCGGAAGGCCCGCACATGCTTGGGTTCCCCTCGCTGCACTCCGGCCATTGGGACCCGTTGCTGCAAGCGTGCGAAGAGACCGAGACGGTGGTGTGTCTGCACGTCGGTTCATCGGGTTCGTCACCCGCAACCGCTCCCGATGCACCGAGCGACGCGGTCGGCACCTTGTTCTTCGCCTATGCGATGTTCGCTGCCGTTGACTGGCTGTTCTCGAAGGTTCCGGTGCGGTTCCCGAACATCAAGTTGTGTCTGTCCGCAGGGGGAATTGGTTGGGTGGCCGGTCCCACAGACCGGCTCGAGCACATGACCTCGTACAACAAGAT
>DAIOTI010000318.1:0-2257 GCA_036752105.1 Ilumatobacteraceae bacterium
AGCAATGTCAAGGAGATCTACGACGCCTGCAATGAGATGGCAAAAGACCCCACGAACTTCATCTTGAACCAGTTCTGCGAGTTCGGAAACTACGTCGGTCACTACACGGTCACTGGTCGAGCTCTCGGTCATGTGTTCGAGACGGTGCGACGTGCGTCAGGTCGCGATCTTCGACTGGCTGCCTTCACCTCGGCCACTGGGTCTGCCGGAACGATTGCTGCCGGAGATCGCCTGAAAGACGACTTTGGTGCTCGCATCGTGTCGGTCGAGGCGCTCGAGTGCCCGACGATGCTCGAGAACGGTTTTGGCGAACACAACATCCAAGGAATCGGTGACAAGCACATTCCACTCATCCACAACGTGATGAACACTGATGTGGTGTGTGCAGTGTCTGATCGGGTCACTGATGAGCTCGACGTGTTGTTCAATACTGCGGTCGGCCAGAGTTACCTCGCAGATCGCAAGGGCTTTTCCGTGGGGCTCATCGACGCATTGACGCATTTCGGATTTTCGTCGATCTGCAATGTCACCGCAGCCATCAAGACAGCCAAGTTGCTCGGTCTCGGGCCGGATGATGCGCTCATCACTGTGGCCACAGATGGCAGTGCTTTGTATCCGAGCGAACGGGTAAAGACCCTGTCCCGTCGGTTCAATGATGACTTCACCTCAATTGATGCCGCCGAAGTGTTCAGTGAGCACTGGGGCAACGTCACCACCGACCACATGATTGATTGCACCGAAGGCGACAAGAACCGAATCTTCAATCTCGGTTACTACACCTGGGTCGAGCAGCAAGGAACACCGCTGAATGTGTTCGAAGCGCGACGTAGTCAGTCCTTCTGGCGTTCACTACGTGACTACATGCCTGTGTGGGACGGACTCATCGGCGAGTTCAATGCCCGTGTCGCAGCTACGAAGTAGACCTGGCATCCACAAGGCGTGCTGATGAAGCTCGAGTGCGCAGTCTGTGGCACGACAGTGCCCATCTCGACCCCGTTGTCCTGGCAGTGCCCCAATGTGACGAGCAAGAGTCGGCAACACGTTCTGCATTTTCACGATGAAGGCTCGTCGAACGTCGTTCAGAAAGAGCAGAATCCGTACCTGGCGTATCGGTCATTGACGGCAGTCGATGCTTTCGGAGATGCAATCGGTCTTGATGACCAAGTGCGCCGTCGCATCATCGTGGATGCAGACGCACAAGTTGAGACGGTGGCGGGCACAGGGTTTCGTATCACACCGCTTGAACGAGCGAATCGATTGTCTGATGCGCTCGGATTTAGCGACAACGGTGGCATTTGGGTGAAGAACGACACGGGGAATGTCGCAGGTTCGCACAAAGCACGACACCTTTTCGGAATTCTGTTGCACTTGCTGATGGCGGAAGAAGCAGGTGTCGCTCCTTGGGCTCGTGGATCACGACCTCCACTTGCAATCGCGTCGTGTGGCAATGCGGCGATCGCTGCGGCAACTCTCGCGCGTTCGGCAGATTGGCCGATTCGCGTGTTCGTGCCTGTCGGGGCTGGACGAGAAGTGTTGGACCTCATTGCATCCTTGGGTGCGGACATCGTCGAATGTCCGCGACGAGGCGACGATCCACCCGGTGACCCGTGTATCCATCGATTTCGAGAGGCTGTGTCAGGCGGTGCAGTTCCGTTCTCGGTTCAGGGCACTGAGAACGCATGGTGTCTCGATGGTGGTCGCACCATCGGCTGGGAATTGGCGTCTCAAGCATCAGGCCTGTTCGGAGGAGCGTCTTTTGATCGCGTGTTCGTACAAGTCGGTGGCGGAGCCTTCGTCTCCTGTGTCGGCGAAGGGTTGTTGCAATTAGGTCACCGGCCCCGGATGCACGCTGTACAGACCGAAGGGTGTGCGCCGCTTGCACGTGCGTGGGACGAAGCGGAGCGCCAAGGATTTCTCGATGACGTCGAGCATCATTGGAGCGAGTGCATGTGGCCGTGGGAGGAGACGCCGCATTCCTTGGCCGACGGAATCCTGGATGACGAAACCTACGACTGGTTGGGTGCGGTTTCTGTGATGGTGAGGACTGGCGGGCACCCCATCGTTGCCACTGAAGATGTAGTACACACCGCGTATGCGATGGCGCACGATTTCACCGACATCGATGTGAGTCCGACTGGCAGTGCAGGTCTGGCCGGGGTGCTGCAGATGCGCCATGACATCGGTGATGATGAACGAATCGCTGTGATGTTCAGCGGCGTACGCCGCGGTTAGATACGGCGTACGCCGCAGTTAAGCA
>DAIOTI010000319.1:0-2250 GCA_036752105.1 Ilumatobacteraceae bacterium
CGGCGAGAACAGAGCCATGTTGTGGAACGGAGTGAGCAATACACCGCGATTGAGTGCATATAGGTGCATGTAGGCCTCCAGTTGCGAGTCAGATGCGGCGGCGGCCGCGGCCCCGTCGCGAGGTGGCGGACAGAACCAATACTCAGCTCGCGCGCCAAGTCTCTGCACGCTCCACGGAAGATCCTTGGACTCGTACGCATCGCGTACACCGTCGGTCCACATTTGCGCCAATGGAATCATTCGCGCAAAGTCTTCCTCTCGCAACGTCGACTGAAGTGTCGCCCGAACGGCCGCAAGAGCGAGCGCATTACCCGCCAATGTTCCTCCGACACCGGACACATCGACAGTCGGTCCGGCCATTATGATCTCCAGGCGATCGGCCACCTCACTTGACATTCCGTAAGCAGCGACCGGCATTCCTCCGCCGATTGGCTTGCCAATGACGAAGAAGTCGGGCTCTAATCCCCATGCACGAGTACAACCGCCAGGTCCAGCACAGATCGTGTGAGTCTCGTCGATGACGAGCAGAACGCCGTGGCGTCGAGTGATGTCACGCACCGCCTCGAGATAACCCTGGTCAGGTAACACGATGCCTATGTTCGTGAGTGCCGGCTCCATCAACAGACATGCGACATCACCTTGAGACAATGCACTCTCCAGCGTTGCGAGATCATTGAAGGGAATCGAGACGGAAGTCTGTGACACATCGAGAAACTGCCCGATCACTCCGGGACGACTCACCGTATGACCAGACTCGTCGCGCACCACCAAGGTCTCGTCCACCGAGCCGTGGTAACACCAATCAAAGACCGCGATCTTCGGACGTCGCGTCAGCTCGCGTGCGAACCGAATGACGAAGCGGTTTGCATCAGTAGCGGTCATTGCGAATTGCCATTTCGGAAGCCCGAACCGACGCTCGAGTTCCTCGGCCACCCACAACGCATCCTCGCTGGGCAACATCGTGGTGATGCCGCGACGAGCACGAACAGACAAGGCATCAGCGACCTGCTCAAGGCCATGACCTGTCATCGCACCGGTGTCACCCATGCAGAAGTCGACATATTCATGCCCATCCACATCGACAAAATGTGCGCCGTGAGCTTCGGTGAAGTACACCGGCCAGCCTCCTGGCCAACGGGTCATCCATGGCATGGGGACACCTGACAACAGCCGGCCGGACCGCTGGTGGTACTCGAGCGAAGCCTGATGGCGCTCTCCGAAGAGATTCTGTTCCTCGGTCATGGCGGTGGCCAATCGGCCCCGGTCGATAGCAGTCACTGGCACAGACTATTGAGCCGACACCGATGAACTGCGCAAACCCATAAGACGCAGGCATTTGGGATTGACATTTCGTACACTTGGCTCGTGGGCGCCCCGTCGACTCTTCAGCACCCTGCTGTGCGCATCAATCCGACGCGGCTGCTTTCGCGCATCGCTGCGCTCGCTGATGTATCACCCATCGCCGGCGGTGGAAACTGCCGCCTTGCGTTGACCGATGAGGACGGACACGGGCGTGACCTCGTTGTCGGCTGGATGAGAGAACTGGACTTGGACGTCGGCATCGATGTTGTCGGCAACATCATCGGAACATGGAATTGCGCATCTGGCGCACCCGTGATGACCGGTTCGCACATCGACACCGTTCGCACCGGCGGACGGTTTGACGGGAACTATGGAGTACTCGCAGGACTGGAGGTCATCCAGACTTTGAAAGAGGCCGGAGTCACTCCGACCAGACCGCTCGCTGTAGGCATCTTCACCAACGAAGAAGGGGCACGATTTGCTCCGGACATGCTCGGTTCGTTGGTGTATGTCGGCGGCATGAGCGTTGAAGAGGCGCTCGACGTCGTTGCAATCGATGGGGCCCGCTTTGCCGACGAACTCGAAAAGATCGGATACAACGGACCGAATCCCTGCCCGGGACCCTCTCCTCATGCGTTTGTTGAATTGCATATCGAACAGGGTCCGGTGTTAGAGAGCATTGGTTTCCGCCTCGGATCCGTGACTGGCGTTCAAGGAATCTCGTGGCAGGAACTCACTATTGTCGGGCAGTCCAACCATGCAGGAACGACTCCAATGTCGATGCGCCGAGATCCAGCATTCGTGGCGGCGCGGATCACGGTGTTTCTCCGTGACCTTGCAATGCGATACGGACCGCCTCAAGTGTGCACCGTCGGGAAAGTCGACCTAGTCCCAAATTTGGTCAATGTCGTGGCATCAAAGGTGACCATGACAGTCGATGTTCGCAAC
>DAIOTI010000320.1:0-2249 GCA_036752105.1 Ilumatobacteraceae bacterium
TTGGTGCTCGTCCCTGTCGCTGACCTTGCTTGGATCTACGGAGTCACGGCTGCGCTACTTGGGGTTGGGTTTCTCGTCGGCACAATTGCACTTGGTCGACGCCCCTCGGCCGGCGCCTCGATGCGATTGTTCTCGTTCTCCATTACGTATGTGTCGTTGGTGTTCGTCGCACTGACCGTCGACGTGCTTGTCCACTAGCGACGACTGTCACTTCCTCGTTCGCTCGTGCTCGCAGGGGAGTTCGGGCCCACCTAGCCCATGTGGATAGTGTGAAACACGGAACTATTCGCGTTGTGTGCCCCTGCCTTGACCCCCAAGGTGAGGGGTACGGGAGACCTACCACGACATGACCACCATCGAGACGCACGCGCAGGCAACGGCCTCACGTGATGCGGTGCCCCAGTTGCTCGTCGGCATCGCCGACTGGGTGAGCTCATCAGATCACAAGAAGATCGGCCGGCTCTTCGTCGCGCTGTCATGGTTGCTCGCATTGGCAACAGCAGTGGTCGCTGCACTCATCGGACTTGAGCGCATCACGCCATCGTCAGCACTCATCAACTCAGATGCTGCACCACAACTGCTCGCCATCTTCCGTTTCGGACTCGTGTACGCGGTACTCGCGCCGACGTTCGTAGGTATTGCCGTTGCAGTTGCGCCACTTCAGGTCGGAGCACGATCGATTGCGTTCCCGCGCGTTGCACAACTCGGACTGTGGTTGTGGATAACTGGTGTCGCCACTGTCATCATCGCAATCGCTGGAAACGGTGGACCTGCTGGTGGCAACTCCGACATGGTGGATCTGTATCTCCTCGGTCTCGCAGTCACCGCAGCCGGCCTTGTCGCTGCCGCCACTTCGGCAGTTGTCACCGTGCTCACGGCGCGTGCACCAGGGATGTCGCTCGAGCGTGCACCTCTCTTTAGTTGGTCAGTGCTTGCTGGTGGTTTTGCGATCGTTGCTTCCTTGCCTGTGGCAATCGGAACCATCGCTTATCTCTACGTCGACCACACGCATGCGCGTGTCGCTTTCGGCGGTAACTACGCGGTGAACGACCACCTTGGTTGGGCACTCACGCAGCCGTTGACCTTCGTCTTTGTCGTCATGGCAGTCGGCGCACTCGCTGACATGGGACCAGTCGTATCAGGCGGACGTCAACCATTGCGGGGTGCGGCATTGGCTGGAATCGGACTTGTCACCACCGCAGTGCTCGGTGCAGTCACACAATCACAACATGTCCTCACCTTCACCGGTGGTGCTGCCGACAAGGTCCAGTCGCTCGTCACGTTCGCACTGTTCAATCTCTTGCCGATTCTCGGTGTGCTCGTCGTTCTGGCGCTCGGTGCTCTTGGTGCGAAGTCAGGGAAAATTCGACCGAACGCTTCATTTGCCATCACATTCCTTGGCGTCGGGATGATTCTCGTCGGAATGCTCGGGAATGCCTTGCTCAACATCGACGCCGCCGACTTGGCCGGCACCGTGTTCGAAGAGGGCGCGACTGTCTACGTGTCGTACGGAGCGCTTCTTGCTGGTCTTGGCGCCATCTCGTTCTGGGGCCCGAAGTTGTGGGGTCGCAAGATTGCTGACAAGAAAGTGTTCGGTGCCGGCGCGCTCGTTCTTCTCGGCACCGTGCTTGCAGCATTCCCTCAATACATTGCAGGTTTCCAAGGTCAGCCAAATGGCGCAGTCGCATCGTTTGAGTACGACGGTCCTATCTCACTGTGGAACGGTGCATCGACGGTCGGACACGCGCTCGTGATTCTCGGGCTCCTTGCTTTCATAGGCGCAGCGGTCACCGACTTCCGCTCTGGTGAACTTTCCGGTGACGATCCGTGGAATGGCCACACGCTCGAGTGGGCCACTCCGTCGCCGGCGCCGCACAACAACTTCTCTGAACTTTCAACAGTCGGCTCAGCCGAGCCTGTTCTCGATGCGAAGGGAGTATCGGCATGACTCTCGCACTTCCATCAGCTGCAACGCCTGCACCAAAGCGTCAAGCATTGGTCGCCGTCGGCGTGTTGTCTGTGGCAGCCATCACCTTGATGGGTGGCATGTTGTCGATGTGGTTGCGTTTCCGCGCAGCCGCGCCGACCCGTTCGTCTTCTGATGGCCTGTACGAAATCAAAGATTGGCTTCCGAAGGACATCGCAATTCCAGAAGTCGCCGCCAACACGATGCTGGCCACTTTCTTTGCGTTGCTGTTGATGGCACAGTGGGCTTGTTACAGCGCGAAGCGTGGACATGACTCGCACCG
>DAIOTI010000321.1:0-2232 GCA_036752105.1 Ilumatobacteraceae bacterium
TTCTTTCGACATCTTTTCTTCGACACCGGGGACGGCAAGTGCATCGCCTTTTTCGAATTGCACAAGGTTGGCGAGCAGGATGGTTGGCGCGCCGATGTGTCGACCGGCAATGGCCTACCCGTCTGGGTGAACCACGTCGCCTTCGCCGCCGATGCCGAGCGGCAAGCACAGGCGAAAGCGTCGCTCGCTGCCGGCGGCGTCGAGCCACTCATGGACGTCGACCACGGTTGGTGCCATTCGCAGTACTACCTCGATCCGAACGGCATCATGGTCGAGTTCTGCCGCGACACTCCGGGGTTCGAGGTCGATCCTGTATCTGCGCGCGCCGCGCTCGCCGACTAGGCGGGTGCCGAAGCGACGGTCGCCGACTCGTCGTCGACTTCAACCATGCCGTCAACGACACGAGTTGTGTACATGGGCTGACCCTGTTCCTTCACCGACTCCCAGCCTGTTTCCAGATCGAAGGCCCATTGGTGGCCGGGGCACACGAGCTTGTTCTTCAGAATGACGCCCGTGTGCATTTCCCGCTCGCGATGAATGCACATGTTGTCCATTGCATGGAAGCGGTCGTTGTGTGCGATGACGAGAATGCGACGACCGGACTCGGTTGCGACGACGACTTTTTTCTTCTTCTGCAATTCTTCGACGGTGCCTGCCTGAACCCACATGTCAGTCGGTGTCCTTCGAGGCCAGCCACTTGTTCGTGATGCGTTCGTCAACCTTGTTTGGTAGGGCCCTGTCGACGGCGTTCACGTCGAGTGGCTTTTGTTCGGGATCCCACGAAACCGCGCAGTCGCCGCTGGCGTACGTCTGGCAGGCCAAGCGCCATCCCTGTTCGAGGAGCTCGCCGAGGCGGTCACGTTCGCGTTTTCGTGGCGGGCTGAGATGTTCGTGACCGTCGATCACAAAGATGCGGTCGGTGCCACAGTTACCGGAGGCACATCTATAGGGGACACCGCATTCGTTGCGAATCGAGACACGCAACATGTTCACGTCGTCACCTTCAGGAAAACTGACCTCTCGGTCGGATGTCGTGAAACGAATGACGGGCATCGTCGAACCTTAGGTGAATCGTTGAGGTGAAGCGTGGGGGAGAAAAATCAGGGGACCGGGACCACCCGCCCGGTCCCCTGGGGAGGAAGCCGTCAGGCGCCGACGAGGTCGGGTGCGACGTAGGTGTCGTACAGAGCCTTGGTGTACGAGAAGCGCATCTCGGCACCCGCACGGACGATGTCGAGGCAACGCTGCTGAAGCTCGGGGGTGTCGGCGTAGTCGAGGACGATCTGGTAGCCACGCTCGCCGTGAACCTCGTCGGAGGTGATGTGGAGATCGAAGAACTCGACTTCCTCTTCGGTGAAGCCGTACTTCTCGATCAGCGGCGGCAGCTGCTTGCGGTAGATGCTGGGAACCTGCGACTCGAGGCCGACCACCAGAGCGGCGGTGGCGACGGTGAAGTGCTCGCGCATTGCAACCGCATAGCACCAACCCTGAAGTCCGCGGGTGACCGCGTTCATGTTCTTCGGGTCATAAACGCGCTCGCGCGTGGTGCCACACGCTTCGGCGAAGCGAACGAGAAGATCGGTGTGGCGGACGTCGGACAATTCCTCTTCGTACATGTTCTGGAGGAGGAAATCCTTTGCGTCGGTCGCGTGGTCGGGGGTGTTCGAGTAGATGTAGCCGAGGTAGTCGGCAAATGGACCGACGTAGTGGTAGTGGTTCTCGGCCCAGCGCGCGAAATGCTCACGCTTCAGTTCGCCGTTCGCCCACGCCTGGCTGAACGAGGCATTCTTTGCCTCGCGGCCCTTGATTGCGTCTTCGAGTGCGGCGCGGAACTCGTCCTTGTTCAGTAACTTGGCTGCTGTGTCTGCCATGACTCTTCGCCTTTCGTTGGAGGAGGCCACGCGGACCCCCGGTCGGTCGATGCGTATAATGTATACGAGATGGCTGGGCGGCTCAACTCCTGGAGGCGATGCCGTCAATGACCGTCTCCCGTGAACTGGCAGTCATGGCCGAGCAGTGCACCGGTCGTGGCACGCGTGGGGTCGCTGTCGCTGCCGCCCCGCAGGCCGCCCATATCGGAGCGGGCGTCTTGGAACGTGGTGGCAACGCCTACGACGCCGTGGTCGCGATGGCCCTCGCCGAGGGTGTCCTGTTGCCGCCAAAGTGCGGCCTCGGAGGGGACCTCGTTGCAATCGCGACGCATCGAGGCCGCGAGCCCGAAGCTCTTGTTGC
>DAIOTI010000322.1:0-2221 GCA_036752105.1 Ilumatobacteraceae bacterium
CCAGCTCTGGCTGATGTACAAGAGCGACATCCGAGGAATGCTTCTCCTGACAAAGAGCAACCGTCTCTCGTTGACTTTGCTTCTCCCGGTGATGATGTGGTCGTCACTGAAGTTCGTGGTTCGGCTTTTCGACAACTTGGTGCTGAAGAATCGACTTCAAACGGTGTCGGAGTCCAGATAGCTGAACGCGAAATCTGATCGCTTCAGATCACCAATCCCGGAATCCAAGAGCCGATAGCCGAGGTGTAACTCCACCGGCGAAACTTTGTTCGAAAGACTGATGAACCCTTGACGGCGTAAACATGGATACGACACGTTGTCTGGTAACGCCCACGCGAGGACTAGGTCGGCGCCAGAAGCCTTGAGGCACGAAGTGGCGGCCGAAGCCAACTCATCTCCGTGATGAATGTGGCTTAGATCAATGATGTGCTCCATGATGTACCCAACCGAACATCCATGCTTGGCCAGGAGAGTGAACACCAAGACTCCAGTGAGCCGCCCTGTGTCATCGCGTGATTCGAGTACTCGGTACGAGTTTCCTGGACGCCCCAGCCGCCATTTGAGAAAGTCAGAATCACGAATGACTCCATTTTTTCCGTGATAATTTGACCGCGCAATCAGTTCCGAAACTTCAATTGAACACGTCGTTACTTCCCGTACGTGAATTCCTGGCTCAATTGCAGCTGCTTGAATGCGAGGACGTCTGATCCTTGCTCGCACTCTTGGGTATCGCAAACCAATGGGTCGAACCATCATTGGTAGCGGGTCGAGGGATGTCCAATGCAATTTTCGAGTGAAGCCACCAAATGATTCAGCGTTGGGAATTCCATACACCAACGGAGCACCACTCGCGGCGAGACGACCATAGAGCAACTCTGCAAGTTGCGTGAAGAGTCCCCTACCACGAAAACGTTTCACCGTGAGTGTGTCGAAGGACTGAAAACACGTCTCATCGCGGCCCGCGATACGAAACCGAGTCGGAAAAGCCGCATACAAGGCCGCTGGTTCTTCGAACAGTCCGGCAGACGTATGCGCAATGCACACTTCGGCACCTGACAAATGATCGAGGTACTGCCAATGCAGCAGTTCCTTGCTCCGTTGTTCGCCTTCGTCAGCGAACATTCGACCAATCAGCTGTACAACTTCGGGGTTTGCCCGCCCGCTCCACACATAGAAGTTGTCGGCAATTCGGGTGCTTTGCGCAAGATTGCTCACGAGCTACCGAACTTCGCCGAACGTACAAGACTCAAGTTCACCACGGCGTACATGGTCCCCTGCCATTTTGAGGATGTCACCTACGAGTGCAAGCTGGCTTCTACCGGTAATCAGATTGTGTGGATGAAACCACAGGTGCGCACAACGACCCGTGCTTACCGCGTTCCGCAGGATTCGTTTCCAACGCAACTTCGTTACCGACGGCGGAACGACGAGCCGCGCACCAGAACGCCAGTTGATGAATCGTCCAGCCGGCACAGTTTGCCCATCAGTGAAACTCTCGGCTTCTGCGTGGACATCGAACTCTTTGAGAAGTGAGCCAACACGAGACGCGATTCCGTCGTCATCGATACTCGGTCGAAATTTCTCGATTCCGTACCTACTGAGTAGATGAGTGAAAGCCACTTGATTGCGCGGAAACACCATCGAAGTCACGCCCCATGAATTCCTGCGAGAGAGACTCTGCATCTCTGCAAGTTCGTGGTGTGCCATTTCGTCGGTGAAGCCCGCCGAGGTGAATGGGAGATGGGAATAGCCGTGGGATGCAACTTGATGAGTTCCCGATCGCAAAATGAGCTCCGGCAGTTCTTCATAAAACCATCCATGAGTCGCTTTCGACTCCAAAGCCTGCATCGGAATCGTCAACCATTCTCGACAAACGGCGTTGGAGGACATCTCTCTAATGTGGGCCTGAGTTGCCTCTGGACCTGCGACAAACAATCCAACGACTGCGAAGGTCGCTCGCAATTCATTTTCTTCGAGCATGGTGAACAACTGTGAATACGCCCACCGCAAACTTTCATCAGTGATGCGGTGGGTGCCCAACATGCTTGGATCGTCAGCCATTCCCCACTTTCCTTCACAATCAAGAGAGATGAGCAGAGTTCCCGGCATTATCGCCTCATGGTGCTGGAATATTGAGTCTCGGCCGAGTACACCTGGTACTCGGAGTACAGCTCGTTCTTTCCGATTTCTTGTGCCTCCCGATGACGCGGATTGTCTCGCC
>DAIOTI010000323.1:0-2219 GCA_036752105.1 Ilumatobacteraceae bacterium
CGGGTTTAACCGGACCGTGGGTTCAAATCCCACCCTCTCCGCCATGCGAGTTCGAGCACTTGGACTCCGCTTTGCCCTAGTTGCCGTGTGCCTAGCGGCCTTTCCAGTTGGTTCCGCACGCGCAGAATGCGCAGTCAACTACACCGTTCGTCGAGGTGACTCTTGGTGGTCGATTGCGGAGGCGAATGGAACCTCGCTCAAATCTGTCTTGACGCTTAATCGCGCCAAGATGTCAACGCTGATTCGACCGGGCGAAGTTGTTTGCTTGCCAGCAAGGGAATCGATCACGACACCGACGTATACCCAACGCGAAATCGTGGAGATCATTCGAGAGATCTGGCCCGATGAGTTGGAGGATCGTGCGATCGCAATCGCCAAGAGAGAGAGCAAGCTGCAACCGAACGTTATTGGAATTCCCAACAAGTGTTGTTACGGGCTATTCCAGATTTACTATCGCTGGCACAAGCAATGGCTCCCCAAGATTGGTGTAGTGAAAGCAAGCCAACTACTCGACCCCCGCCTGAATACGAAAGCGGCGTACCAGATCTATCTCCGGAACAACGGTTGGGGCCCGTGGGAATAGGGTGATTCAGTGTTCCTCGCGACAACACCGCTGACGGTCAATGATGAGTCGGGCAGTGTCTTTCTTGGACCATGGTGTCTAGAGGGTCACAGAGACTTAGACCTTGGGACGAACCATCTCATCCACCACGGCCTCGTACCACTGGACAAGAAGCTTGCGGCGAACAAGGAAGTTGAAAGAACTGTCGAACTGTTGCTTCCAAAACTGGCACAGCGACTCAATGCCCTCCATCGGCAGAGTCATGGTGATCGATATTGGAGGATTATTTGTGGACGTTGGCTACTGGGTTTCGTTGATGTCTTGTATCAGCGATGGAATCTCATCGATGAGGTACTGACTCAATTTCCAATTGATCGTGCAGGAGGGTCGGCGCTCGATCATTCGAAGATCGCCCCTCGTCGTTCTCAGGACTTCGCTCATCAACGAATATCTCACGATTGGAACACCCACGTTTTCACCGCCGTTCTTGAACATAGACAGATCGCGATCGACCGTTTCCCGGGAGCGAGATTCGCCGACGGCGTGCCTGTTGCTGCGAAGAGCCAACTGATTAGGAAGGTCGCCCTGTCGATTTGGGGCCTGATGGCCAGACGTTCCCCGGTGTGCATCGCAGACAGCTATTTCGGAATGCAATCCGAGATGGCCCTCGCGCTCAGAAACCGTTCTTTGCCTGTTCGCCTCACCCGCGTAATCCCATCAACTTCCCAATACTCAGAGTCGAAACGAGAGACACTGAGGATAGGAGTAACGAACGGAAGCAATTTCGAGCAGTTCCTCTTCGACAATATTCATCGCTGGTTGCCGTATTCATGGGTCGAGGACTTTTCGGTGTTGTCAGAAGGGCCACATATCCGTCAGCTCCCGCTCGCCCCACACACAATTTTCACTGGGAACGCACATCACTCGAGCGACTACTTCATGATGTACATGGCGTCGCAAGCGGAACGGGGTTCTCGCATCATTCTCTCGCAACACGGTGGGCTCTATGGGGAAGGTGAGGTGCGCTCACGAAACGAGGAGCACGAACTCGCGATCGCAGACACTTATGTCACATGGGGTTGGACGGACTCGGCACACAGAAACATCGTCAATGCACCGAATCAAATTTCTCGACTGACTTCCACTAAGTGCACCTCCAGTGAAGGTGGGTTGCTTATCGTTTTGGACACCACCTTCAGATACAGCAGATACTCGTGGGAGACGCGACCAGAGCGAGATCTGTATCTCGAGTCGTGCGCCATTCTTTACACAGAGCTTCCTCGTGCAATTCAGAAGAAGTCTGTCATTCGACTTCATCACGACCACAATCGCTATGACGAGGGTCACGAGAAGTTCTTCGAGGAATCCCAAGAGGTGGTATTTGATGATTTCTCGCGACCCATTGAGAAGTCAATCGCAGCATCGCGACTCGTGATCGTCACGACGCTGAGCACCACATTCATCGAGAATGTCAGTCGAGGGATCCCCACCTTGATCTATGCCCAACCCGAGATCTATGAAATTCGCACCGAGTATCGAGGGATATTCGAAGAGCTTGCCACCGCAGGGGTTTTTCACGAGTCACCTGTCTCGGCTGCCCACTGGGCCACGTCAATCTGGGATGGAGTTGAACAATGGTGGAACTCGGAGCCGGTGC
>DAIOTI010000324.1:0-2213 GCA_036752105.1 Ilumatobacteraceae bacterium
ACAAAGATGACGAGCGCTTTGAGTAACACGATGAGCAGTGGGGTCCACAGCACGTCGCCGACGAGCAACGGGTCGATGCCGAGAACGGACAACATCAGATGCCCTCGATTCGCACATCGGTGACTGCTTGGTCGTGGCGGATGAGCTCACGCACATCGGCTCCGGCGAGATTGAAGGGCACGAACGCAGTTCCGCGCACGACAGCGGACGACCCGCGCACCGGCAGGGCAATTGCACCGGAGTTCGAACTCACGCGAACCGAAGCGCCATCGGACTTCCCGATGCGCTCAAGATCGTTCGGGTGTACATACACGGCTGCCACATCTGCCAAGTTCGCCAGCGACTGACTTGTCGTGGTTCCGACGGCTTTGTCGTACAACTTACGACCAGACACGAGGCGGAACTCGTAGGAGTTACGGGTGGCCACTGGTGTCACTGACACTGATGACGACGTACCTGCAACCGTGGGAACGACGATTCCGTTTCGACGGAGCGCGACTGCGACATTCTCTGTCTGCATCTCGGGGATGGACGCCATCATGTGTGCCTGGACTTCTTCCACGCGAGTCAACGGGATGTCATGACCCAGTGCGTGTGCAAGTTCGATCGCGATCATCCAGTCGGGTCGCGAGGTTCCACGGGGAGTGACTTTCTGCGCGACGTTCGTGACTCGACCCTCGAGGTTTGTGGTTGTTCCGTTCTTTTCCCCGAATGCGGCAGCGGGCAACACGACACTGGCGCTCTGAACCGATGGGCTCATGAACATGTCGACAGCGATGATGTTTCGCACCGATGCGAATGCACGTCGCGCCAAGTCAGCGTCGGGGTGATCAGACAGTGGATCGCTACCGAGTAGCACGAGGCACTCGATGTCGCCATTGACTGCTGACTTGAGTATCTGTGTCGCGTCGTTGCCGCCAGTCGGAGCCAGTCCGACGCTCAGCGCGCCGCGAACATTGCCGCGACGGAGAGCTGGCAACACACTGACATGTGCAACTGACCCGACGATCGTGTCGAGTGCAGCCATGACGTGTGCTTCGCTCTCTGCCAAGCTCGAGCGACCAGCGATGACCACGACAGGCCCTTTCGCCAACTGCGCCGCGATGTCGGCATCTGCAAGTGCTGCTCGTACCGCCTCGACCTGATTCCCAGGTTCATGGTGGACGCTCTTCCACGCATACTTCGTGAGACCTGAATCGTGCGAGGTGATCTCGACGACACGACTACGACCCTTCTCGACCGCATCGCGGACACGCAAATAAAGAACCGGCAGTTCTTCCTTCAGATCCGGTGCCATCAAGATGATGGTCGGTGCCGAACATGCGGCGTCGATGGTGGCCTGCGGATACGAGAACACACGAGCAGGCAGGCCATCTCCCATTTGCGCGTCGCGCATACTGAACTTCGCCAATTCAGCAAGTTGCGCCCATGCCCACGCATCTTCGTTCGTGCCACGTGCTCCGCCGAGCAACGCCACCTTCCCGTTCGCAGACGAGATGATCTGGGCTGCGCGAGACAATGCGTCGACCCATGTCGTTTCGACGAGTGTCTGACCATCACGTACACGAGGAGTCGTCACACGATCGTCAGATGACACCGACTGGAAGTTGAATCGACCGCGGTCACAGAGCCAGCCCCAGTTCACCGGGTCACTGTCGACTCCTTGGTACCTGACAAGTTCGTCACGGCTCGACTGCACAGCGATACGACAACCAACTGAGCACGTGGTGCACGTGCTTTCTCGCTCTTCCAAGTCCCACGGGCGAGCTTTGAAGCGATACGGCTGGGCAGTGAGAGCGCCGACCGGGCAGATCTGCACAGTGTTACCTGAGAAGTACGAAGCAAAGGGCTCGTCAGGGAAAGTGAGGACCTGCGTGTTGTTTCCTCGATGGGTGAAGCTGATCAACGGATCGCCGGCCACTTCTTTGGCAAAACGTGTGCACCGATCACACAAGATGCAGCGCTCCCGATCAAGAAACACCAAGTCACTGATGGGAATGGGTTTCTCGTAGTGACGCTTCTCTTCGACATAACGACTCTCGCCAGGACCATGGCTGAAGGCCTGGTCTTGCAGCGGACATTCGCCACCTTTGTCACACACCGGACAGTCGAGCGGATGGTTCGCCAGCAACAACTCGAGCACACCCTCTTGCGCTTGTTTCACCTGGTCGGTGTCGGTGCGCACCACTTGGCCCTCGGCCACGGGCGTCATG
>DAIOTI010000325.1:0-2200 GCA_036752105.1 Ilumatobacteraceae bacterium
ACCTGGCACATAGACGTCGACGGGAATGATCTGGTCGACACCCTTCGTGACGGAGTAGCTGTCCCAATACGGACCACCGCAGTTCGCGCAACTTCCCATCGAGATGACGTACTTGGGTTCTGGCATCTGTTCGTACAAACGCTTGACAGCTGGTGCCATCTTGTCGGTGACTGTTCCCGAAATGACGACGAGGTCAGCTTGACGCGGTGATGCCGGCAACGGAATGACACCAAGTCGCATGACGTCGTAACGAGGTGATCCGAATGCTGCACCCATCTCGATGGCACAACACGCAAGCCCCCATTGGTACACCCACAAGCTGTACGAACGACCCAAGTTGAATAGTGATGTCAGCGGCTTTGGTAAGCGGCCACGATCGACAAGTCCCATACCAATCGCCTCAGATCCAGCGCAAGACACCCTTGCGCCACGCATATACGAGGCCCAAAAGGAGCACGGCTACGAACACACCCATCTCGACGAGGCCGAATCCGGCGTATCGCTCGAGCTGAGTGGCCCAGGGGAAAATGAACACTGCCTCCACGTCGAAGATGACGAAGAGAAGGGCAAAGACGTAATAACGAATCTGGCTTTGCGACCAGCCTTCACCGACCGGGTCGACACCACTTTCATATGCGATGAGCTTTTCCCGCGTCGGGTGGTTCGGTCGCAGAAGGGCCGACAATCCCAGCAAGAGCGAGGCGATCAGGAAGGCGGCCAAGCCGAACCACACCACAGTGAGATACGACCGGAGGAACTGGGACATCGTCCATCGAAACTACTACGGGGGCCAAAGTTGACCCCAACTTCCCCTCCCCGAACACAGCGAGAAAGCCCGTCACCACGGGGTTATGTGCCTTTGTGAGCCACCGACCGTACCGATGTCACATCGACCGGGTCACATCAACCGGGTGACCGCATCTTGGTGCCTTCACTGCGGTCACACGTGAAGCTTGGCGACACTGCGAAGGAACCAATCGACAAGCGACCCGCTTCGCTCTTCGGCGCTTACGGCCTCGGTTCGCGTCTGAACCATCAAAGTGTCGTAATCGACCCCTGCGGCGGCAAGTTCCTGGCGGCCGTCACCAGACGACCACCTCGAAACGATCGATTCGGTCGCTTCCGGATGAAACTGCACCGCCAATGAAGACCCCACGCGGAACGCCTGTACCGCCTTGTCACTCTCAGCCAATGTGGTGGCGCCTGAAGGCACTTCGACGCAGTCGTAATGCCATTGCATCCACGAGCCCGCCAGCGACGATGAATCGGCCGGTGCTTCACGGGTGAGACGCACTTCGCACCAGCCGATTTCGTGTTCCACGGCGCGGCGAACATGTCCACCGGCGGCATGGGCGAGCATCTGGGCGCCAAAACAGATGCCAAGGACAGGTACGTCGGTCGCCAACGCCCGGCGCAAGAGTGCAGTTTCGGTGGATACGGGGCCACTTGCAGACTCCCAGTAGACGCTCCATGACGATCCGAGCGACAGCACCATATCTATGCCGTCCAAGGTCCCTGTCAGCACTTCGTCCCATGTGTGGTGCTGCTCGCGGATGAGCTCGGTGAAGGCAAACCCACGCTCACGCAGAGCGTGGCCCACGAATCCGGCATCAGCATCGGTTGCATTTGCAATCATCAGAGCCCGCATCGGCAAGTACCGTAGGCGATGAATGGGCAAGCACGCCATCAGTACCGAAGACATCGTCGCCGCTCGCGCAGTGGGTCGGGGCATCGTCAAGCACACTCCCATCACAGAGTCGTCTGCACTCTCCGACATGTGCGGCGGCAGCATCATTTTGAAGGCTGAGAACTTGCAGCGCACTGGGTCGTTCAAGGTGCGTGGCGCACTCAACAAGTTGCACTCACTCGGATCAGCCGTCGGCGCCGGAGTCACAGCGGGCAGTGCAGGCAACCACGCGCAGGCAATCGCCTTTGCCGCGAGGCATCACGGAGTGCCCTGCCAGATCTTTGTCCCGGCCGGTGCGAGTCTCTCCAAGATCGAGCAATGCCGTACCTACGGCGCAACTGTCGTCGAAGGTGGCGACACCCTCGACGACGCCGTGTCACGCGCGAAAGAACATGCAGCTTCGACAGGCATGCACTTCTGTCACCCCTTCGATGACCCTGTGGTGGTCGCAGGTCAAGGCACTCTCGGCCTCGAACTACTCGAAGACATCGCCGACCTTCACACCGTGATCAT
>DAIOTI010000326.1:0-2193 GCA_036752105.1 Ilumatobacteraceae bacterium
CATCCGGCTCATAATCGGAAGGTCACCGGTTCGAATCCGGTCGCCGCTACTCAGATTTCATAGGATGTTCTCCATACATGGCTGAATCAATCGGCAAGATTGTCTGGCACTCGCTCACCACAAGAGAGCGTCGCAAATTGTGGTTCATCTGGGTGCTGATCCTCGTCAGCATGGTTCTCGAGACGTTCAGCCTGGGGATGGTTCTCCCGCTGATCGCTGTTCTCACCGATGACAGCTACCGAGAAAGATTTCCAGGTGTCTATTCGTTCCTTGGCGAGCCCAGCACCGAGCGTCTCTTGGTGATAGGGGTAGCGGTGCTTCTGATGGTGTACATCGTCAAGAATGTCTATTTCTATGTCAGTACGAGAATCCAGCGAAGGTTCCTCAATGACGCGTCGGCACGGCTTTCGCAACTTGCATTTTCTCGGTACCTTCGCCAACCATACGAGTTCCACCTTCAGCACAATTCGGCCACGTTGATCAACAACGCCGAAGTTGCGAAATCGATTGTTAGTGGCGGCCTCGATCCATTTCTCACACTTCTCACCGATGGCCTGGTCGCAATCGGACTCTTCGTCTTGTTGCTCGTCGTTGAACCCATTGGAACGGTGAGCACAATTGCGGTCTTCGGTCTCTCGGCAGGGCTCTTCCAGCTCGCCACTCGAAAGAAGATCGCAGAATGGGGAAGGCTTCGAAAGAAGCACCTGGCACTCGTTCTGCAGCACCTACAGCAGGGTCTCGGAGGTGCGAAAGAGGTCAAGTTGCTGGGGCGCGAGCGGAAGTTCCTTGACGACCATGAAGAGCATCTTGTCGCCAGTATGGAAATCTCCCGCAAGTTTTCCTTGATGCAGATGCTGCCGCGGCTTTGGTTGGAGGTCATCGCGATCGCAAGTCTGGTTGCGCTGGTTGGAGTCATGACGGCAACTAGTGACGATGTCACCCAAATTCTTCCAGTTCTTGGGTTGTTCGCCGCGACTGCATTTCGGGTCATTCCCTCGATTGGTCGGATCATTGCGAGCATTCAGGCAATTACCTTTGCTGCGCCGCAGATTCGATCCGTCTACAAGGACCTTGGTATCGATGTGCCCGAAGAAGCCGGTCCCTCGAGGGTGATGAGCTTTGTTGGGAAGATCGAATTCAGGAATGTCAGTTTCTCTTATGAGTCAGGTAACAAAGCCTCTCTCAACGACATCTCTCTCGAGATTCAGTGCGGGGAGTCCGTCGGCATCGTCGGTCCGAGTGGAGCGGGGAAGAGCACCCTCGTCGACATACTTCTCGGACTCTTGGCGCCGACTTCCGGCGAGATATTCATTGATGACGTGCCGATGTCGTCCAATGTGCGGGGATGGCAAAGTCTGGTGGGTTATGTCCCGCAGTCGATCTACCTGACGGATGATTCCTTGAAGAAGAATGTCGCATTCGGGCTCCATGAGCGTGACATTGATTCTGGTGCGGTTGAAAGCGCTATCGCCGCAGCTCAATTGTCCGAGTTCGTCGCGACGCTTCCTAATGGACTCGACACCGTCGTTGGCGAACGGGGTGTTCGACTGTCTGGAGGTCAGCGCCAACGAATTGGAATTGCACGTGCGCTCTACAACAATCCCAAAGTCCTCGTACTCGATGAGGCAACATCTGCTCTCGACTCCGAGACTGAAAGTGGCGTGATGGATGCGGTACGCAGCTTGCAAGGTGAGCGAACCGTCATCATTGTTGCCCATCGTCTTTCGACGGTGGAGCATTGCTCGCGGATATTCACGATCGAGGATTCTCGACTTGTCGCTACACGGTCACTTGCTCGCTAGACGCCAGCCGGGGCGATCAGAAGAATGAAACTTGGCCGCTTTCGACTCGTGCGTCGCAATCGACGTCAAGTGGATGTATTGCTTCTCCGGAGTGGTTATGTGACACCACTTGAACCCCACTGCAAACCGTATTCACTGATCGACATCGAGCAAGGAACCCGGGAGATCGTTCTTCACTGGAAGTTCTTGTGGGACCTCCTTCGGCTCCTTCCTCGTCATGGCCGAAATGGTGCGGTCCTCGGCGCCTATGCCCGCTTCTACAACGTCGCATCCGTTGTCTCATACGACAACATCCAGGGAGGCTGGGATTGGGCATCCTCGCTTCGACGTCCCATGATCTCGGTCCAGCACGGTATGCGGCAACTTTCGAATGACCGTGTTGCGCTGACGA
>DAIOTI010000327.1:0-2185 GCA_036752105.1 Ilumatobacteraceae bacterium
GGGCTCGGCTCAGAAAGAGTTCAAGAAGGCAATGGACGAAGGCAAGTCCGGCCAATCATCCGACGATTCGTCGAACAGCTGACTGGGCGGTCGGCTTAGCCGGCTAGGGCTCGTCGCTTGAGTATGCGACGACGTTCCCGTTCGCTGCATCCACCCCACACGCCGTGCTCGATGCGCTCATCGAGGGCGTAGTCAAGGCAACGAGTCTGCACTGGGCAACCAGCACAGATCGCACGAGCGCGATCAACGCCCACCCCGTCTGACGGGAAGAACGTGGCCGGCGGGTAATTCCGGCAGTTGCCGTTGGACATCCACCCAGTGGAGGAGTCGTTGAACGGAACTCCGCTATTGACCGGCTGGGGGACTGCTGTCAGTTTGAGTTTCATGGCTCTCCTTCATGTACCCGGAGGTACAAGTCGCTCTCGTCATGTGTGACGACGAGTCATGACGGGAAGTTCCCGCACTGCCAGTCAAGCACGGAGGGATGTGCCGATGCTCGTCAGCTCGGTAAGGATTTGCGAAGAATCCCTGTGGATGATGCTGTTTTTGTGCGAAAAATGAGCCACAGGTCATGTGTCACCCGCGCCGATAGGCTCAAGGCTCATGAGTGATGCAGCAGTGTCAAACGAGCCAGCAATCGCCCATGCGCGCATCGTGTACCTCGGTCCGGTGTCTCCGCATTGGGAGGTCTACGGCGATTGGGGCGACCACTCGGTGCTCGAAGAGTTCCGGGCTCGCGTGCTTGCACGTCTGGTGCTGCTGCCCCGCGACGACCCGCAATTCCGCCGCAACATGGCGCGCATCGTGCGCGATGCCGAGCGTGAGCGCATCTCCATCGAATGGGACATGGGCGACCCGAACTACGAGTTCTGACCTAGATCCTCGTGGGCTGGTCTCAGTGCACGTTTTCGTGAACGGTCGGTGACCGACGAATGAATCATGGTCAGCAGCTGAAGGATTCAACTCAGGAAGGACCGCAACGTAGGTACTCTCCGCCCGTGGTTCGTAGGTTCTTCAATCGAGAGCTGAGCTGGATCGAGTTCAATCGCAGAGTGTTGCATCTCGCCCGTGAGTGCGGCATCCCATTGCTGGAACGTTTCAAATTCGCCGCCATTTGTTCATCAAATCTCGACGAATTTTTCCAGGTTCGTGTCGCAGCCTTGAAAGATCAGGTGGCTGCAGGCGTCTCTACTGCGAGCATCGATGGTCTATCGCCGGACCAGCAACTCTCTGAGATCACTCAAGCTGTCTCAGTATTGGTGGCCGAGCAGGAAGAAGTCGTTTGGGACCTCTTGATGCGCGAGCTGGCTGAGAACGGTGAAGCCCATTCCAAGTGGGAGGAATTGTCAGCCGATGAGCGCGAGCGACTTGTCCGCGTCTTCAACGAGCAGATCTTTCCTGTGCTCACTCCGTTGGCAGTCGATCCTGCGCACCCATTTCCCTACGTATCGAGCCTCGCGGTAAGCATCGGAGTGTTTGTTAGCGACCCCGATTCAGGGGAGGAGCGATTTGCGCGAATCAAAGTTCCGAACATGCTTCAGCGATTCATGTTTCTCGGTAATGGTCGATTCATCTCTCTCGATGAGGTTATAAAGGTCAATCTTCAAGAACTTTTCCCTGGAATGTCCATCCGAGGTGCGACAACTTTCCGAGTAACCCGGAATGCCGACCTCACTCTGGAGGACGAAGAAGCGGATGATCTTCTTCAGGCAGTCGAGATGGAATTACGTCGACGTCGCTTTGGTAACGCGGTGCGCCTAGAAGTAGAGGATGGTATCGACGAGGAGATGCTCTCGATGTTGCTCGAAGAGCTCGAGCTCGAACCGGATGATGTGTATCGCTTCAGGGGACTCCTCGACCTCACGTGCCTTCATGATCTGCGCTCGCTCGACAGACCTGAGTTGAAAGATGAGCCGTGGATTCCGGTTACAGCGGGGCGTCTTGCAGTCGCAGATGATCAGGGAAAGTCGTTCTTCAGCGTCATTCGAAAACGCGACCTCATGGTCCACCATCCGTACGAGTCGTTCGCATCGTCCACCGAGGAATTCATCGCGCAGGCCGCGGCGGATCCGAACGTACAGACCATCAAAGTGACTTTGTACCGAACCAGTGGAGACAGCCCTATCGCACGAAGTCTGATCGCTGCAGCAGAACGGGGGGCTCAAGTGTTGGTGCTCATCGAATT
>DAIOTI010000328.1:0-2179 GCA_036752105.1 Ilumatobacteraceae bacterium
CATCGCCTCGTGTGATGTCACTTCCCGCCAGTCGAATTCCAGCTCCGATAGGAACCGACATCTTCACGAGTACCCCATCAATGTCAGGCAGGCGCTCGGTGTCTTCGACCATGACAATTGCGTCACAACCCTCAGGTATCGGTGCGCCGGTCATTATTCGCACTGCAGTCCCTGGGTCGACTGCAATATTCGGCTCTGCACCTGCAGCCAGTTCACCGATGACTTTCAAAGTCACTGGCGGAGACACCACGTCGCCACTTCGCACTGCATACCCGTCGACTGCGGTGTTATCGAACGGGGGCACACTCTCTGGCGCCGTCACAGAATCGGCCAGCACCATGCCGTAGAGATCTTCAATGTTGACCATCGATGGAGCCAATTGTGCGCAACGTGACATCACATGTCGACGGGCATCCTCGAGTGGGATCACGACAATGAAGGTACCGGCAAGTTCAGATGCAAGGCTGTGCCCGTGGCCAACTATCTCGCGCCGCCTTCAAGCGGTCTGACGCTCGACTGGAGCTCACCGACTGGCGACCACGCAAACCGGGTGCGATTGCGCTGGGAAAACGAAGGTTGGACCGCCGAGATAGATCTGGTTCCGGATCGAGCAACAGCAGTCCTGCGGCTCTCCGCCACGTGGGCCGTGCAGCAGTTCTTACTGTTTCGCGACATGGAGGACCCCGACTTGTGGCTCGCAACCGACGGGCGAGGGCGATGGGGCGAAATGCACGGGTCAGAACGTCGCGACCTCGACGGTTGCGTCGACATCGACCTGGTCGGGACACCGTTCACGAACAGCATCGCCATCCATCGCCTGCAACTGCAGGTCGGTGAAAGTGCGGATGTTCTCGTCATGTCAATCGACATAGAGACTCTCGCCGTCGAGAGAATGTTGCAGCGATACACACGCACTGGTGAGTCGACGTGGCGCTACCCATCGCTTGCCGCAGGTACGGCCGTCGAAGTGTCCGTGGATGAACACGGTCTTGTCATCGACGAACTGCCGACGTTCTTCCGATCGACATCTATTCAGTGAATGAGTTGACTCAGGTGCCGAGCAAATCAGAACCCGACACGACCACGCAACCAGGCTTGCAGCGCATTTGACGTGTCCGGTCGGTTCAGCGCAATATCGATGACTGCCGTCAACCAACCCATCGGCGTCCCGGTGTCATAGCGAGCGCTCTTGTTGATGAGACCAACCAATGGCGACTCAAGAGATTGTGCACGCAACGCATCGGTCAATTGCAACTCTCCGTTTGCATGTGGAGTGAGGCGCGCAATCTTGTCGAAGACATCCGGGGTCAACACATAACGACCGATGATGATGAGGTTGCTGGGCGCGTCCTCCATCTTCGGTTTCTCCACCACATCGACGATTCGGAACGGTCCGTCATGAGGTGCACCGTCCGCCGGAGTGATGACGCCATATGAGCTGACTTCATCGCGTGCGACGCGCATGAGCCCGACCGCACCGACGCCGGTGGCATCGACCGAATCGACCAAACTCTGCAGCAGACGAGAGTCGCCCATCAGTTCGTCTGGCAACAACACGACGAATGGTTCGTCAGCGACGACATCGCGTGCGCAACCAACTGCATGGCCGAGTCCGAGAGGCGCATCTTGGAACACCACCGACACACGGACATCTGTGCCGATGCGCGCCAAACGCTCCGCCAACTCCACTCGTCCGCTCGCACGAACTCGTTCCACCACATCGGGCGCTGGTCGAACGTAGGTCTCGATGCCTGGCTTCTGCGCGCTCGACACGAGCACGATGTGATCGACCCCCACCTCGACGGCCTCATCCATGACCAACTGCAGTGCCGGGATATCGATGATCGGAAGTAGCTCCTTCGGCACCGCCTTGGTGACCGGCAGGAAGCGGGTGCCGAGACCAGCGGCGGGGATAACTGCGGTGCGCGCTTTCACTCACCGGCACCCTAGCCAGATACCATTTAGCACTCGAACCCCCCGACTGCTAGGGGCACAACAGCTCCCAGAGGTTGACATGCCTACCTACGTATACAAGTTCATCGACACCGGCGAGACCATCGAAGTGCAACAAGCCTTCACCGACGATGCCCTCACTGAAGCTGCCCACCCGAGCGACGGCAAACTACGCCCGGTGAAGAAGGTGTTCACGCCTGTCGGCATCACCTTCAAAGGTGGCGGC
>DAIOTI010000329.1:0-2178 GCA_036752105.1 Ilumatobacteraceae bacterium
CTCTGCGAGCGGAACCGTCTACACACAACCGGGATTCCGTCTGGTGTACGGAGCAGATGATGACGAACCCGTAACTCTGTTTCCGACATGTGTCGTGAACGACGTCGTTCCGGTTGCGGCAGCGGTAGCAAAGGAGCACCACACCAAAGCACCGGCTCGTTATGTTCCTGCATCGCTCATCAAGGAATTGGAAGAGCGTGGCATCGGACGTCCGTCCACGTATGAATCGATCATCGCCAAACTGAAGGATCGGTTCGTGTGGAGCAAGCCCGGAACCGCCGCACTCATTCCCACGGTCACGGGTCTCGCCACATACCGACTACTGCAACAGGGGTTCGCGCCATTGGTCGACTACGGGTTCACAAGCGAACTCGAGAGTCGACTCGACGCCATCGCCGCCGGTGATCAGCAAGAACAGCCACTGCTTTCAGATTTTTACTTCGGCGTCGATGCCTCGACCGGGCTGCAGACCCTGGTGAGTGACGCCGACTCGACAGTGAACCCACGCGACATGTGGGCCCTAGAACTGGGTGCCCACCCCGAGAGCGGGCACCTTATATATGCACGTCCCGGACGTATGCGTAACCGCCGGTTCAGCCCGTACCTGGAGTGTGATGGGGCGTTCGTCTCCATTCCCGACGAGACCTGTTTCGAAGACCTCACTATCGCTGAAGCGGTTCGGCTGTTCGGCCAGAGTGGTCGCGACTCGCTCGGTGACATCGACGGTGTGCCGGTGTTCGTGAAGGTCACTTCGACTGGTTCGTATTTCCAGCTCGGCACGAAGGACAACTTGCCGACGGGGGAGACCAAACCTCGCACCATGTCTCTTCTCTCATCAATGAACCCGGCGACAGTGAACCTTGCTGATGCGATCACCATGTTCTCTTTGCCACGAGAAGTGGGTGTCTACGCACAGACCGGCGAGAAAATCTTCGCGACTGTCGGTCGTTACGGTGCCTACATCACAGCCGGAACTGAGACGCGGTCACTGAAAGACGAAGACTTAGTGTTCACACTCTCCGTCGACGAAGCCACCGCGCTATTGGACACTCCCAAGAAGTCTCGCTTCGCCAAGAAGAAAAGGAAGAAGGGATAAGGTGGGTCCATGCGTGTCACTTGTCGTGTGATGTCTGTTGCAGTTTCGTTGCTTGTCGCAACTTTCGCGGTGCCGGTCATGGCCCCGAATGTGGCAGCGAACACGCCAAGCTTCTGGATTGGAAACACCAACTTGTCGAACAACCTTGGCCTAGCGGTGTGTGCACCCGACACCACGAAGGCCTGCATCGAGTCGATCACAGTCGATGGCGTGCAGCTTGCGTATTCCGCCTCCATCGCGACGGCCACTTACACCGTCGGTGGTGGTCTCTACAGCCAGCCCTGTCGCTTCGTCGACACCACCAGCACCAGTTGCCAGTTCCCGTACATGGTGATCAATCCCAAGACCATTGGCGCGACGGCCACGGGGGCAACGACCACGCCGATGTCAGAAGTCGTCGTGCGTTTCCGCCGCCCGATGGATGATGCACCCACGTCTCGTTTCGGATCCACCATCGTGAACGGAACATTGGTGTCGTTCACACCAGCAGAAAAAGGTGCTTCCGACGTGGCGACTGTGGTGGCACGGACAACCGACTTTCAGGTTGGCTCGACCGGACTTTGCCTCGGCTTTTCGGTGGCCATCGACACCTGCACAGTTAGCGAGACCGCCACGCGAAAAGTGTCGAATCAGGTCAACGTGTTGCTCCTTCCCGGGTTCCGCAGCTCGGTGGTGCCACCAGATGTGAAGGATCCCACCTGTTCACCCACCGTGCTCGACGCCTCCGCCTGCATCGTCACCATCTACGACAAAGACAGCCTTGGTGGCTGGGTTGACACGAACGCATCTGTGTTCGGGCTGGCGTCGACCGACCGCTTCACCGGTGCGGCACAATTGAAGATCGCGGCACCACACTTCAAAGTGCCCGAATACGACACAGTGCGTACTGCACTTCCATGTCCGCATATCGCCTCGATTTGCGGAGGACAGCCCGCAGGTACATGGGGGTACTCAGAGACGACCGTGTTGAAGAACCCCGATGCGGCCAAAGAGCTGAACCTTGCGTACTTCCGAATGTTCATGCCGTCGGGGTTCCTCATGAACTCATTCGGCTTGAAACCAGCCGAAGCGAACGCTCAGAC
>DAIOTI010000330.1:0-2176 GCA_036752105.1 Ilumatobacteraceae bacterium
CAACAGATGTCGTCACCGATGGTCTCGGCCTTCCAGCCTGGAATTGTCGGAACCAACATCGCAAGGTTGGTCTTGCCACATGCAGAGGGGAACGCGGCTGCGATGTATTTCGCTTCACCCTTGGGGCTGGTCAACTTCAGAATGAGCATGTGTTCGGCCAGCCAGCCGTCGTCGCGCGCCATCACCGATGCGATGCGAAGCGCGAAACACTTCTTGCCGAGCAGCGCATTTCCGCCGTAGCCCGATCCGTAGCTCCAGATCTCGCGAGTCTCGGGGAAGTGGACGATGTACTTGTTGTCAGGGTTGCACGGCCAGGCTGAGTCCTTCTGGCCGTCGGCAAGTGGAGCCCCAACCGAGTGCACACATGGCACCCAATCGTTATTTCCGAGAACGTCGAGTGCACCTTGGCCCATGCGAGTCATGATGCGCATGCTGACTGCGACATATGCGCTGTCGGTGAGTTGCACACCGATGTGAGCGATGGGGGATCCAAGTGGCCCCATGGAGAAAGGCACCACGTACATGGTGCGACCTTTCATGGCGCCGGTGTACAGCGCATTCAATTCGGCACGCATCTCACTTGGTTCGCGCCAGTTGTTGTTCGGGCCGGCATCATCGCGATCCGCCGAACAGATGTATGTGCGGTCTTCGACTCGCGCGACGTCGCCTGGGTCACTGTGTGCCCAGTAGCTGTTCGGGCGCTTCGCTTCGTCGAGCTTCGTGAACGTTCCTGCTTCGACGAGTTCGTTGCAGAGACGGTCGTATTCGTCTGCAGTTCCGTCACACCAGTAGATGTCTTTTGGTTGAAGAATGGCTGCCCAATCACTGACCCATTGCTTCAGTCGAGCGTTAGAGGATGTTCCGGCCATGTGGCGCCTCAATTCGTGTCACGGGGTGGGGGACAAAACTTGTCCCTCAAATCTAAACCCCGGGGGTGCCCATGTCCGCTTCTGAACCCAAGCGGAGGGTGGTCGCTCGACCGTTGGAGTCGAGCGAGAAAACGACGCGTTGTCCTTGGCGCACCATGCGGAATATGGATCCGTCGAGTGCATTCGGAGCGAGGGAGTATTCGGCGAGGTCTGTGTCGCTAATCACACTGCCGTCACCAGTGACGGGGTCGTAAGACTTGATGACGCCCTGCATGAAACCGCGGCGTCCTAGCGAGAGGCCTTGGTGACCTTGCCGGACTTGATGCACGCCGTGCAGGCGTTCACACGGCGCGGAGCACCTTTCACGATGGCGCGCACACGCTGGATGTTCGGATTCCAACGACGCTTGGTGCGCACGTGCGAGTGCGACACCGACATGCCCCACGATGGACCCTTGCCACAAACTTCGCATACTGCTGCCATAAGGATTTCCAACCTACCAGTGAGGACGAACCGACCCCAACCACGAGAGGTCAGTACGATAACGGCGTGCCTGTTGTGCAGCACTTGGGGGCAACTGACCTGCGTCGGACGGTTATCGCCTTCCGAGACCTCATGAAATCCCACTCCGAGGGCATCAATCGGCTGAATGTGTACCCCGTTCCGGACGGTGACACCGGCACCAATATGTCTCGCACCCTTGATGCGGTGGTGGCAGAGCTCGAAAACACTGGCGACGACATGGCGGCGGTGTGTGCCGCGATCTCGCACGGATCCTTGATGGGGGCGCGGGGAAACAGTGGAGTCATTCTCAGCCAGATTCTGCGCGGCTTGTCATCCACGCTCGCAAAAGTCGACGGAGCGGTGGCAGTCGCCGGTGTGGCCGAAGCGATGAAAGCAGCATCAGTCGCGTCATATGAAGCGGTGTTGAAGCCCATCGAAGGAACGATTCTCACTGTCGTACGAGAGACCGCAGATGCAGCTGTTGCCGCAAGTAGTGCGGGTGCATCATTAGAGGACATGCTGCGGCGCGCACGTGATGCGGGGCGCGATGCGTTGGCTCGCACACCAGACCTGCTTCCAGTGCTGAAAGACGCCGGCGTGGTCGATGCTGGTGGCGCAGGATTTCTTCTTCTCATGGATGCGGCGCTGCATGTCGTCGCAGGAGACGCTCTTCCAGAACCGGAAGTGGTGAGCGGACCATCGGCGGCGCAGCTCGATGCTGCAGCGCACCGCGTCGCCGACGGTGGTGTCGATGTCAGCGAACTGCGCTTCGAGGTCATGTTCTTTCTTGACCTAGACGACAC